>JAAYCF010000208.1 GCA_012744415.1 Thermotogaceae bacterium | reverse complement strand
TTGCAGATCGCGTTTTTCGAATGCGAATGGAAGGGCGGGTCGATTGTGCTGAATGCCCATCAGGAAGGTCGGTGGCTAAAACCCGATCAGATGGAACCGGCCGACTTCCCCCCGGCCGACGCGGGGTTCATAGAAGCCTATCAAAAGGAACTGGGTGGGGCCGAGATCCCTTAGCAGGATACAGCATTTCCAATACATTCCAATACAATAGAAAAGGAGAGATCGTCTCTCTTGCATCCAGTGTAGGAAAGCGATAAAATCGTAGCGATGAAACAGTTCAACGTCTTTAAACAAGATTTGACCGCTCAAGAAGTTGTCAAGATACGTAAGGAAGTTTTGGCCATTGCCTTGCCCGCGATGGGTGAAAACGCTTTGCAGATGGTCTTAGGGTTAGTCGACACGGCTTTCCTGGGGTACTTGCATTGGCAAGCGATGGCAGCTGCGGGGTTAGCCAACCAGGTATTTTTCATCTTTCAAGCTTTCCTTGTGGCGATCGGTACGGGGAGTTCCGTGTTGGTTGCGAATGCGGTGGGGGCTAAGAACCAGAATGCCATTCGAGGAACGACCTGGAACGGCCTCTATTTGGCTTTGATTATCGGTTTGATCATTACGTCCTTTTCCTTATTTTCTTCGGGTTTAGTTCTCGCGGGAGGGGCCGGTGCTTCCGAAGAAGTGAAAAGCATGGCGGCTTCTTACTTGCAGATCAACCTGCTCGGCGGCGTTGTTTTATCTCTGATGTTCGTTCTATCTGCGCTGCTACGAGGTTCGGGAGACACGAAAAGCCCGCTGTTCGCTTCGCTGATCGCCAACTCACTGAATGCCTTCTTAGACTACATTCTGATCTTTGGGAAACTTGGGCTGCCTTCTTTAGGGATCGAAGGGGCCGCGTGGGCAACGGTTCTTTCTCGGGTTGTGGGTATGACCATTCTCGCGACCATCCTCTTCCGGTCTTCGCGATTCCGATTGCGCGAAAAAGGCAACCACAACTTCAGCTTGAAAAGGACGAAAGAGATTTTGCGTGTTGGACTGCCGACGAGTATGGAAAACCTCTTTTTTTCTGTGGGTATGCTCGTCTTCGCCAATATTTTGTTGATGGCGGGAGATCAAGCCTATGCGGCGCATCGGGTGGGGATCAACATCGAGTCGATCTCTTTTATGCCGGGGTTTGGCGTTTCGGTGGCCCTAACGGCTTTAGTGGGCCAATACAATGGCCGGAACGACTTACGCATGGTTCGTGGAATTGTTAAGCAAGGATGGATCATCGCTTGCATCTTTATGGTTTGCGCGGGTATCGTTATTTCCTTGTTTCCCGAGTTCTTGATCCGCATCTTTACCTCAGACACGACGATTGTCGAGATGGCAGCGATCCCGGTGCGCATCATCGGAATCGTACAGGTGTTTTTAGCTACGGATTCCGCGATTACCGGAAGCCTACGTGGTGTTGGGGAAACGAAGGTGCCTTTCATCATTTCCTTGATCGCCGTGTGGGGGTTGCGTCTGCCGATCGGTTTCATCATGGTCAAATATTTCAATCTTGGTTTGTTAGGGGCGTGGATAGGGATGATGACTGACTTCACCACGCGCTCCTTACTGAAGTTGGGAGTATACGCAAGCGGGCGATGGATCCGGACAGCGGAAAAAACGAGAAGAACGGTTGTCACGGATAAGGAACGACCGTTGGTTGATCGAAAAGCATAGGCGGCGCTTCTTCCGACAAGACAGGGAATTTCTAAGGCGGCGATTCTTTTTCCTCGTTTTCCTGTTATGAGGAATTTATATTTTTTGGTATAATAGGCCTTGGTTCAAGGGAGGTTAAGACCATGCTTTTTATCGTCCTTGCGGCGGGATTGGGAAAACGGATGAAGTCGAATCATCCGAAGGTTTTGCATACGCTGGTGGGGAAACCCATATTGGGGTGGGTGTTGTCTGCCTGTCGGAGCGCCTTCGATCCGGGGCAATCGAATCGAATCGTTGTGGTCGTCCACCCGGATATGGCGGAGGTCGTCGATTATCTTGAATGGTGGAAAGAAGAAACTGGCATAAAAGGCGTTGAGAACGTTTTTCAGAGCGAACGCTTGGGTTCCGGGCATGCCGTGATCATGGCGAAAGAAACGATCGATCGTTGTGAAAAGGGAGAACGTGTGGTCATACTCTCCGGCGACGTGCCTTTTGTTCGCCCGCAAACGGTTCAAGAGTTAGTTCAATGTGCAAAAAGTTGCGATGGAGCCGTCCTCACGATGGATCATCCGAACCCCCAGGGATATGGTCGGGTTTTTCGGGATCCCCAAGGGTTTGTCGCTCATATCGTGGAAGATAAAGACTGTACTTCCGATCAGCGTTCGAACCAGGAAGTGAATGCCGGCATTTACGTATTTGAAGCGCGCGCCCTATCTTGGGCGTTGGGCCGATTGGATAACGAAAACGCGCAAAGAGAGTATTATTTGCCGCAAACCGTGGAAATTATCCAAAAACATCAAGGCAGGATCGCGGCGTTGAAGGTAGACGACGCGATCGAAGTGAGCGGCGTGAACGATCGTTTGCAACTTGTCGCCCTGGACCGCCTCATGCGTTTGAGGATCAACCATTACTGGTTGGCTGAAGGGGTAACGATTGTCGATCCGGAGAACACGACGATCGAACCGGAAGTCCGGATCGGTATCGATACGATCATCCAACCGTACTGCTTCATAAAAGGAAAGACCGGGATCGGAAAGGACTGTGTTATCGGCCCTTTCAGTCAGATTGCGGATAGTTGGATCGATGACGGATGTGTTGTCGACCGTTCCCATCTACGCGGGGTAAGAGCGGCAAAAGAGGTGCATATCGGTCCCTTCGCGAGGTTAAGGGAAGGGACGGAGCTTTCTGAATCGGTCAGAATCGGCGATTTTGTCGAACTGAAAAAAACAGTTATGGGTGCCGGATCCAAAGCGCAGCATCTCAGCTATTTAGGGGACGCGACGATCGGAGAAAATGTTAACATTGGCGCCGGTACCATTACGTGCAACTACGACGGGTACCATAAATATCCGACGCAAATCGGGAAAAACGCCTTTATCGGCAGCAATACCGCGATCGTCGCTCCGGTTTCGATCGGGGAGGGAGCCATTGTTGGCGCGGGTTCCGTTATCGTCGAAAATGTCGAGAAGGACGCGTTAGCGTTGGCTCGGGGTCAACAGGTTCAGAAGCCCGGAAGAGCGGCCGTTATCAGGGAGCGCAACAAGAAATAACCGTAGAGCGATGAAAGACAATGGGGTCTTTCTTTTGGAAGGGGATCGAAAGGTATGCCTTATAATCGACCTGAAATGAAAGTTTTCGCCGGATCGTCCAACCCGGAACTCGCCCAAAAAATGGCGGACTATATGTCCATCAAGTTGGGAGAGATCGATATCGGGAAGTTTGCCGACGGAGAAGTCAATATTAAAATCGGGGAGACAGTGCGGGGTCATGACGTTTTCATCATTCAATCCACGTGTAATCCAGCGAACGACAACCTCATGGAACTGCTCGTGATGATCGACGCCTTTTGCCGCGCCTCCGCCAATTCGGTATCGATTATTATGCCCTACTACGGGTACGCGCGTCAGGATAGAAAAGCCAGAGGCCGTGATCCGATCAGCGCTAAATTGGTGGCCAATCTGATCACCGTTGCGGGCGCCAAGAGGATTGTCACCGTCGATTTGCATTCAGATCAAATACAGGGTTTTTTCGATATTCCTTTGGATAACCTGCAGTCTTTTCCGGTATTCATCAATTACTTTACCGAGGAAGCGTCTTTCAATCCCGAGGAATATGTGATCGTTTCTCCCGATGTGGGAGGAGTTAAACGTGTCAGAAGATTTGCCGAAAAGATGAAGACCTCACTGGCGATCCTAGACAAACGCCGGCCCCGTGACAACGTGGCCGAGATCGTTAATGTTGTCGGAGAGGTAAAAGGGAAAAAAGTCATCCTGTTCGATGATATGATCGATACAGGCCGGTCATTGGTGGGAGCCGCGGAAACGTTACTGAACGTAGGAGCGGTAAGCGTTCAGGCATGCGCCGCCCACGGGTTGTTATCGGGAGAAGCGGTGGAATTGCTTCAAAATTCCGTTATCGAACGGATATTGCTGACGAATACCGTACCGCATCGCTCACTGACCGACAAATTTAAAATACTCGATATCTCTCATTTACTCGGTGAGGCTGTTATTCGAGTGCGGAAGAACCTTTCTGTCAGTATCCTTTTTAGATAAACGAGAACAATTTTTTTCTAGATAAATGAGGAGGAGTAACATGGCGAAGCAAGTTTTGGAAGTATCGGAAAGGACCCGATTAAGAACATCTGGCTCTCGGAAATTGAGAGTGGAGAAGATTCTCCCGGGAACCGCTTATGGGCCGGATTTTGGCCCGTTGAACATCGAGGTGGGCAGAGATGAGTTTTTGATCATGATCCAAAAGGTCTCGACGACAACCTCTATCGATTTGAAAATTACGAAGTCTGACGGCGGTTCAATGGTGAAAAGAGCCTATCTGAAGCAGGTTCAGCGGCATAAAGTAACGGATTTGCCGATCCATTTCGATTTTTTTGTTCCATCGGAAGGCCACGTGATGCGCATCGAAGTGCCGATCGAATACCTGAATACACCCAAAGGGGTCGATCAGGGAGGCCGTGTCGACACTTTCTATGAATCAGTCGAAGTGGAGGCATTGCCGAAAGACATTCCGGAAAAGGTGACGGTGGATATTTCCGACCTCGATCTGGGTCATTTCTTGAAAGTGAAGGATCTCCGCCTCCCCGCCGGAGTCAAATCGCTTCTGGACTCCGAAGAAATCCTCTTAGCGGTGACGATGCCGAAGGAAGAAGCGGAAGAGGAGACGGCCGGAGAAGAAGGAGTCACGCAGCCGGAAGTCATTAAAGAAAAGAAGGAAGAGAAGAAGGAAGAGAAATAAGGGTTCGCGAGAGTTGAATCATACCGAAGGAGACGGGGAGATGGTGTTCTTCGGCCTTGGAAATCCGGGAACCGAGTATCACGATTCCAAGCACAATCTCGGTTTTCAAGCGATCGACCAATTCGTGATAACGCATCGGAAAGAGATATTGGAGTCTCGTTTCCTTCCGATGCTTTATCATTATTGGAGTTGCAAAGACCGGTTCGGCAACGCCTATCTATTGATCAAGCCGCTCACCTACATGAACAATAGCGGAGAGGCGTATCGTCGCGCTCAGAAGCAGTTCGGCTACGCTGACGGCGAGAGCGTTATCATCTATGACGATGTGGCTTTACCTCTGGGGGCTGTCCGAATACGGGCGAGAGGATCGGATGGGGGTCACAAAGGCATCCGGTCGATTTTGGGAGTCGCTGGAAGCCAAGAAATCGCGAGAATACGGATAGGGATTGGCCCCAAGCCTAACGAGATGGATCTTTCAGATTATGTGTTGCGGCCTTTGAGGGCTTCGGAGCGGTCCGTGATAGCCGAGACCATCGATGTCGTCACCGACGCGATGGAACGATTGACTTACGAGCGGGTAGAGATAGTCATGAACCAAATCAATAGACTTTCGAAGGAGAAATATGGATCGTTGTGATTATTGCGGAACAACCGAACGGGTTACCGCTTATATGTTGGATTCGGAATACGCCGGAAAGACGGTGCGCCTTTGCGCTACCTGCATGAAGAGCAAGATCTCCGATTCCTTACGTCCGATCGAAAAACAAAAGCTAAGAGAATTGATCCTGGCTTTCCAATTGGTAAACGATTCTCCCTATCCGAGCGCGGAGTTGAAAAAAGATGACAATTGCTCTTTTTTCCTATATCCGTATCTGATCGGTTATGAACTCTTTGAACGGGAAGATGGGACTCCCATGGTCGAATCCTGGAGCCGAGAGATTTACCGTCGATGGGTCTATTTTTTAACGAACGTCAGAAAATTGGAAAATAAGCGGCGTAAAGAATCGTCTTAATCATGGTGACCATTTTAAAACGGTTGGTTTCCGTCTATTTGACTTTATTTGTGACTGTTTGGGAAGAGATCAAGGTCCTTTGCCCGGCGGCGATCCGATAGAAAAACATCAATTTTGTCTAATAGAGGCGTTTTGGGATTCATAATCATACTGGAGGTGTCTATTTTGAAAAAAAGAGGGTTAGGGGTACTAATTGCGGTCGTATCATTAGTTTTCATTCTCAGTTCTTGCGTGTTATTCAAAGGGACAGCCGTGGGGAAAAATTGGGTGGGTACCGTAGAGTTGCTTCAGGCCGCCGGCGATGTGGCGACGGGAACTTACGCGGTTTCCATTTCGTTTAAGTTCGAATGGCTTTTAGGGAATTCGAAGATAAACGGCGGGACGATAACCTTTTACCTTCCGACTACCGGGGAACGAATCGGCGCAGAATCTTACAAATTCAACGTTACCACCGGAGAGTATAAAGAATCCGATACTTCTCTGACCTTTAAAGCCAAAGAGATCGACTATAACGATATCCTGGAATTTACCGGCACGGTTGCCAGCAAAGCCATCACGAATGGCGCCATTACCTATGGCGTTTTGCCCGTCGGCAGTTTTAGTATTTCAGAGCAGGGTTCTTAAAAGCGAAGGCATTTGGAGCGCGTTGCGGTAAGCTATCAAACATGGTATAATAGAATGAAACTGTAAACTGATGTTTTCTTCCGTTTACGTTATTCGGGTCTATACCAGTCAAAGGAGGAACGAACCATGGAAGTTTTGAAAGTAAGCTCCAATTCCAATCCAAACAAAGTCGCAGGTGCGATAGCGGGCGAACTCAGTAAAAACCAGTGCGTCGAACTGCAGGCGATCGGAGCCGGGGCTGTGAACCAATCGGTCAAAGCTGTCGCGATCGCGAGGCGGTTTTTGGACGAACAGCAAAAAGATCTCTATATGGTTCCCAGCTTTGAAGACGTCAATATTGACGGCGAGACTAGAACGGCCATCTCGGTCAAAGTGACAGCGGTAGAGAAGCCAAAAGTTGATGAATGAGGGATTTCAAAACTCCTTCAGAAGAAGAGTTAAATCAAATTGCGATAGCATGTATTGAAGATGAACGCCTCAGAGAAATCCTGGGGCGTATTTTATCGTTCAGTGAAGAAGAAAGAGACAACTTCCGTCAAAAGATGACCCTGTTCTTCATCGGGGCCGACACGGATGAGGATATTAAGACAAAACGCTTTTTCTCAGTCCTGATGGAAAGAGAATACGCGGAAAAAATCGGCATAAAGGTAGGCGTAGAATGAATTTATTACAAGCTGAAGAAAGTATGGCCGCGGGAGGCCAAGCGGTCATAGAAGGCGTTTTGATGCGGGCGAAAAAAACGACGATCGCGGTTAGGCAACCTGATCGAAAGATCGTAACCCGAGAATATGACAAACCGATGCTGATAAAACGGTATCGTCTTTTAGGCAAACCTTTTATACGCGGCATTTTTGTGTTATGGGATTCGATGTACATGGGCATCGTGGCTTTGAGCTGGTCAGCAGAGGTCTCTTCTCAAGAAACGGGAGAAGAACTTAAAAAGAAGGATATCGTTGGAGCCATCCTTTTCGCCTTATTATTCGCGATCGGTTTATTTGTGCTGGCTCCGCTTCTGTTAGCCCAGCTAATACCGGCGGTAAAAGGAAACGCTGCCTTATTCGCGCTTTTTGAAGGGATTATCCGAACGGTTATCCTCATTCTTTATATTTGGGCGGTTTCTCGTTCGAAAGATGTGAAACGCGTTTTCGAATACCATGGTGCCGAACATAAAACAGTCCATGCCCACGAGGCGGGCGTCGAACTGACGGTGGACGAGGTCAGGAAATATTCGCGCATCCATCCTCGTTGCGGCACCAGCTTTCTTTTCATCACGATGGTCGCCGCGATTATCGTCTTAACGATCGTCGGAGCGATATGGAACGTGGGATTTTGGCAAAAGTTTCTTATCCGAATCCTTTTTATTCCGGTTATTGCCTCCTTGGCTTATGAATTCCAGCGGGTAACCGCGAAACATCTGGATTCTCCTTTCTTTCGGGCGATGGCGGTACCGGGTATGCTTTTGCAGCGGATGACGACGGCCGAACCCGACGATGACCAGCTGGAGGTAGCGATTGTTTCTTTGAAGAGCGCGATCGGCGCGGATGTTTTGGAGGGGAAATGATGTTGGCGTTGCATCTGTTCTTGGCGCATTCGGTTGCGGATTACTCCTTTACAAACCCCATGAAACTATATGGGGAACGTTCGCCGTTAACCATTCTTAAGCATACGGTTTGGTTCATTCTGGTATTTCTCGCGTTTACCTTCGACACTGTTTTCTCATCGGGGTTTGGCATGGTCCTGTTCGCGGGTTCTCTGATCCTGCACTTCTGCGTCGATTTCCTTCGGATCTCAAAGAAAAACGTCTGGTGGGTTGAAGTTTTTTCCTGGCTTTCTTTCCTCGTTCTCGGCATCATCAGTTCGGCTTTCTTCAGCGGCTCTTATATCACGCCCCCGTTCGCGATGTACCTTGTGGGCATGGTCACGGTATCCGTCATCCCCACTCAAATCTTCAGAATGATCGGGTGGATTCCGAAGATTGACAATGAGTCGGAAGGCATTTCCGAACGTTTAGCCATCTTTATTTTCATTTTAGCGCTGAATTGGCTGTTGGCTTTGGTATCGATAGGATGCGCGGTGGTGTACCGTCTGATATTCAAGAAAAAAAACCATCCGCTCTGGTTAATCAGTCCGGCGCTGGGGATAGCCGTTTCTCTTCTTTTCCGCTGGATTATCTATGGGGCTTTCTAATTTCGCTCGAATCTTGAGGGTTTCTGATTTTCGTGTGACCATGTTATAATTATCCGTCGGGTATCGGAATGGAGACTTCCTCGGAGGAGATACGGGTGAAAAAACGAGCGCTACTCATATTCTTTCTTTCATTTTTCGTCGTCATCTGGGGAATCAGTTTTGATGAATCCCTTGAGCGATTCGAAGAATGGATTGCGCAGCCCCAGGATCAGTCCAACCAGATCTTCGAAGCGATCAATGATATCTCCGTTTACCGCAAATACCGCTTGGCCATGATCGGCCCTATTCGTGATGATGAACGATTTTACGATGTGAACAAGCTCCTTGAGCTCGTTTTCGACAATATCAAAACCGGAGATATCAATGAGGATTTATCTCTGGCAGCCTATCTGGCTTATTTGTCCGCATCCCTGTTCAACGGGGACCTGACGGTCGGAGGTTTAAACAGTTTTGCCCCTTACTATACGACTTATAACCAAGCGAATACCCAGTTACGCGATACGGCGGTCCAATATTTTTCTCATTGGATTGGATACGGGGTAGGAATTGTCAATTTGCCTCCTGATGAGCGTTTTTCGATCGATCCTCCCGCGAAAGCGCTGCGAACGAGATTGCGGTATGCTTTTACACCCGATTCGGTAATCTTTCCGCTCTTATCTTCGGGTTTTACGACAGACACGGAAACGAGTTTGAAACAAGCGGTCGACCGGGTAAAAACCGAAACCGCCAAATCAATATCGGACCAAGATCTAGACCGGTTGATCAAGAGGCAAGCGCAAATTGTCGGCTCTCCGGTCTATACGACGCTGTTGCCCGACCAAACGGAGTTCGCAAAAGCCTTTGTGGAAAAAACGCCTAAGGTCGTGAACCTTTGGTCTTATCGGTTTTTAGCGTACGGGTTGGTTCTCCTCGCCCTGTTGGTTATTAAAAAGTGGCGTTTTCCGGTCTTGACGCTCCTCATCGTCTTTGAAGCCATCGTGCAATATTATACTCACGGATACCTCTTCTCCGATTCAGAAGCTTTTATTTATGGACTCCTGACCTTTTCTCTCTTGAGTTTTTCTCTGATTCTGTGGTTGTCCAGAGTCTTTAATAAAAAAAAGCGAGGGGGGATGGAATGGGTCACCCTTTCGATGTATCTGGCGATGGGTGTTCTCTGGTTTTTCCCTTATTGGATCTCTCCGGAACCGCTGAGGATGGATCGCCAAGAAACCTTTTATCAGTCCGCCGTGTATGAGGTGCTGAAAGAAGAGCTTTTCGAGTGGAAACGCGGTTTCTATGAGGAGCCCTTCAACGATTACCTGATTAGTCGGGAAGCGACGACCCGGTACGCTGAGATCATAGAAAAACGTTTGGAAAAGGCGATGCCGTTTTCTGGAATACAACTGCGGCGGGATACGGAATCCTACTTGACGAGCAAGTGGAAATCCTCCCGATTCCAGCCTTTGGAACCGGTTGTGATGCAGTCTTACGCTACCCAAGTCGATTCTGATTTTATCAGTCCGGATTTTTATCTCTTTCAGTCGATCGAAGGGAGCTATGCGCTCCTGCTCATTACACTGGCCACGGCAGCCTTAATCGTATTTAGACCCGGGAAGCGCTTTTTTATGGTCCTCTATGTTGCCGCTTGGATTCCTTTTTTTGTACAACTTTTTAGAACCGATATCCATCTGTTGGTTGAAAGAGGGTACCCATTGCTCCCTCTAACGGAAAACCATCCCGGAATGTTCGTATTAGTTCTTGCCATAACATGTTTTCTGTTTTCTGTCTATCTTAGCTGGAAAACATATCAAAAGGAGGGAAAGAAACAATGAAAAGAGTGTTGGTACTCGCGCTGGTTCTTCTCGTCTCAACCATGTTTTTTGGGAATTTTATCGTAACGATGGTCACCGATACGGGTGGTCTCGGAGACCAATCCTTTAACGACGGTACCTGGGCCGGTGTCAAAACGGCAGAAGAGGAGTTAGGCATTACCGCGAAGGTGGTTCAGTCCTACGAACAGGCGGACTATGTGCCGAACCTGTCAAATGCGGCGAAAGAGTCAAAAGTTGTCATCGCCGTCGGATTTATGATGGAAGACGCGCTGAAACAAGTGGCTCCTCAATATCCGAATGTTTATTTTGTTGGTATCGATATTTCGGAAACGGGTATTCCGAATGTGAAGACTTACACCTTCAAAGAACACGAATGCGCCTTTTTAGCCGGATTTTTGGCGGCCGCGATGACCGAGACCGATGTGCTCGGATTTATCGGCGGGATACCGATTCCTCCGGTCCAACGCTTCGAATGGGGATACCGGGCGGGAGTCATCATGTGGAACGACTTGTTCAATGACGATGTGCAAGTGTTGATTGGCTACACCCAAAGCTTCACCGATTCTCAAAAAGGCAAAACGATGACCGAAGCGCAGTATTCTCAAGGCGCCGATATCGTTTTCGCCGCGGCCGGTCTTTGCGGCTTGGGGACTTTTGAAGCGGCGAAATCTGCCGGAGAAGGGTTCTATGCGATTGGTGTGGACGTCGATCAGGACCATTTAGCTCCTGGCCGTATCTTGACCTCTGCGATGAAGGGTGTCAATATGGCCTCTTACTATGCCGTAAAAGACGCTTATGAAGGATTTTTCGAAGGGGGCCATGAAAACCTCGGTTTAGTAGAGGGCGGCGCCACATTAAGTGAAATGAAGTATACCCGCGATATTATCCCGGCGTGGGTTCTTGTGATGCTGAAAGGTTTGGAAACGATGGCCATCGAAGGCGAATTTGTCGTACCCGACAGCGAAGCCGGCGTCGAGGCGTTTTTACAGTAAGTAACCCAAAAATCGTCAGGGATCCGGATGCGGTGGGTCTTATCCGGATCCCTTTTTGAGTGATCGGAGGTTAGATGCCTTTTCATATCCCGGAACCATCGGAATACACGCAATTCGCTGTTGTTATGAAAGGGATTGTTAAGCAGTTCCCATCGGTGTTGGCGAACGATCATGTGGACTTGTATGCCAGAGAGGGAGAGATCCATGCGATCGTCGGAGAAAACGGGGCAGGAAAATCGACCTTGATGAATCTATTATATGGCCTCTACACGCCTGATGCGGGAAAAGTGTATATTCGCGGCAAAGAAACCCTCATTAAAGGACCCGCGGAAGCGATTAAAGCCGGAATAGGGATGGTTCACCAGCATTTTATGCTCGTAGGGCCGCTCACGGTAGCCGAAAACATTGTTCTCGGAGAAGAACCCCTCAATTCGTGGCGTTTTTTTGATTTGAAAGCGGCAAAAAAACGGGTACGCGAACTGTCCGAAACCTACGGGCTTCACGTAGATGTGGATCGGCGCATAGAGGATATTCCGGTAGGTACCCAACAAAGAGTGGAGATTCTCAAAACGTTGTATCGGGGCGCCAATATTCTCGTTCTGGACGAACCGACAGCCGTGCTCACACCGCAGGAGGCGGACGAGTTGTTCGTGGTTCTGCGGAAATTGACAGAAAAAGGGAAAACGATCATCTTCATTACACATAAATTGAACGAGGTCATGGCCATTTCCGACAACGTTACGGTGATGCGACTCGGAAAAGTGACCGGCCGCCTGCCGATAACAGAAACCTCTCCACGGCAACTCGCAAATATGATGGTCGGGCGCGAAGTCCTGTTGAGGGTCGAAAAGAAAGAGAAAGAAGCGGGAGAAGCCGTTCTTGCAGTCAGCGGACTGCATGTCAGGGATAATCGCGGATTAGAGGCCGTTAAGGATATTTCGTTCACCGTTCATCGCGGAGAAATCTTAGGAATAGCCGGCGTTGCGGGCAATGGCCAGACAGAATTGATAGAAGCGATTGCGGGTCTTCGGAAAAAAGAAAAAGGAAAAGTCGAGCTGTGCTCCGAAGACGTTACGCACGCGGCCCCGCGGGACATCCGCGAACTGGGGCTTTCCCATATACCGGAAGATCGTTACAAGCATGGTATGGTAAAGGAATTTCCTGTCTATTACAATGTACTCTTGGGAAGGCATTATTTGGCACCCTTCAGTAAAAACGGGTTTCTGAGGCATAAACAAGTGTACGAACGCGCGAAGTTCCTGGTCAATCAATTTGATGTTCGCCCCAGGAGTATCCTGATGCTGGCGGAAAATCTTTCCGGGGGAAATCAACAAAAAATGGTCGTTGGAAGGGAGATAGACTATCAACCGAAATGTATGTTGGTGGCGCAACCGACGCGGGGTTTAGATATCGGTGCGATTGAATACATCCATCAAACCCTAGTCGGTTTGAGGGATGCCGGCGTTGGAATCCTGCTCGTTTCGATGGAATTGGAAGAAATCTTTTCATTAAGCGATCGGATCTTGATTATGTATGAGGGGGAGTTTACGGGAGAAGCAAAACCCGCGGACATCACCTTGGAGGAGATTGGATTGGCAATGGCTGGAACCCCGCTTGAAGAAGTGCGAAAAGCGGAAACCGAGGGATCGGAAAAGAGCGGGCCCACGAAAGTGGAATCGTGACGAGGGGCGACTATGAGTAAAGGTTGGCAACGGATTTTTGTTCCATTGATGGCGGTCGTTATTGCTTTAGCGATTGCTTCCATCATCATCCTGTTCATCGCCGGAGTCTCCGGCCCATCCACCGGCAATCCCTGGAACGATTTTTGGAATCAGATCGGAGAACGTTTTTCGTTTTTAGGCCGCGCCTTTCAAGCCATGTTCGAAGGCGCGTTCGGAAGCCAATTCGCTTGGATGAACACGATTATCCGCATGACTCCGTTGATACTAACCGGTCTGGCTGTGGGATTCGGTTTCCGCGCAGGCGTTTTCAATATCGGTGCGGAAGGCCAAATGGCTATGGGCGCCTTGATGGCGACGGTCGTCGCTGTAAATATGCCGGGAGTCCCGATGTTCGTAACGATTCCGATCTGTATGCTCACGGGTATGTTGGCCGGCGGTGTATGGGCTGGGATTGCGGGCTTCCTGAAGGCAAAAACCGGGGCGCATGAGGTCATCAGCACCATTATGTTGAACTGGATTGCGAGCAACATTACCAACTGGGCAGTCACCGCGCCTTTTTCAACCGGAAGTGGTACTCCGAAAAGCCCCGAGATCGCCGTAACGGCCAAACTACCGATTTTATACAGCATTGAAGCGACTTTTCTATCTTACGGCATTATCGTCGCCATTCTCGCAGCCCTGGTGATGTATATCATCCTCTACAAAACCTCGATGGGGTACGAGGTCAAAGCGGTTGGATTCAACCCTTATGCTGCCGAGTACGGCGGGATACGAGTCTCAAAGAACATTATCATGACGATGGCGATCAGCGGCGCCCTGGCTGGCCTTGCCGGTACATTAGAGTCTTTGGGTCTATATTATCGGTTTTACGGCACATTGACCTCTGGGAAGGGATTCGACGGGATCTCGATCGCCTTGATCGGGCAAAACCATCCTTTGGGTATCATTTTTGCCTCGATGCTGATTTCCGGACTTAGAACCGGATCGAATCAAATGCAGTTTATCGGAGTACCCAAACACATCGTGACCATCATCCAATCGATCATCATCTTTTTAGTGGCGGCCGAACGCATCGTACGGACGATATTAGGGTGGGATCGAAAGAAGAAGGTGAAGGATGGACTGGCTAAGAGCGCTTCTTGATACCGTCTCGAATCCGGTTTTTTATAAATTGACGCTCAGCTCGGCAACCCCGCTGCTCTTTGCCGCTTTAGGCGGATTGTACAGCGAAAAAACCGGTGTTACCAATATCGCCCTTGAGGGTATTATGCTTTTGGGCGCTTTCTTTGGAATCGTCGGTTCCGCCTTTACTGGTAATCCGTGGATAGGCGTTTTGCTGGCGATGGTTGCAGGCATCGGAATCGCGTCATTGCATGCGTGGGCCAGCATTCGATTTTGCGCGAACCAAATTGTGAGTGCGACGGCGCTTATCTTGTTAGCCCAGGGGCTAACCGGTTTTTTACTGGAGCCGGTCTTTGGTCAACCTGGTTCCACACCGATCTTCAATCGCGTATCGGAAATCCGTTTATCGTTTTTGGGGAAAGAGACCTTTCTTTACAAGATGATCGGAACACTGAGCCCTTTCGTTTATATCGTTTTCGCTTTAGTGATCGTCACGTGGATCTTGATCAACAAGACGCGGCTGGGTTTGCGTATGCGAGCGGTGGGGGAAAACCCGGAAGCGGCTGACACATTGGGGATCAATGTTTTCAAAATCCGTTATTTCGGTGTCATTATGAGCGGGCTGCTGGCCGGACTTGGCGGGGCTTACCTGAGCGTCGGCGAACTGGGCCAGTTCAGCGAAAATATGACAGGTGGAAAAGGGTTTATCGCTTTAGCCGCTCTTATCTTGGGAAATTGGAGCCCGGTCGGGGCGATGTGGGCCAGCCTGTTGTTCGGCGTCGCGCAAGCTCTTAATGAACAACTGCAAAGCAATCCGATTCTTTCCATTCCCTCTACCGCAAAACCATTATTCAATCTGTTGCCCTTCGTGATCACGCTGATCGTGGTCGGTGGGTTTGTTGGCAAAACACGATCGCCGGCCGCCAGCGGTACGCCTTATGAAAAGCGAGGGTAATCCAGTCAAAATGCTTTGTTCTTTGATCGATCGTATGCTTCAAAAAACTTAAGGAGGATGGTTTCATGAAAAAACTCGTATTTGGTATGGTGTGTGCGTTGTTATTGGTCACTTTCGCCTTTGCCGAACCCGTCACCGTAGAATTCTGGCATGCCATGGGAGGCGGACACGGAGAAACCTTAGCCGAGATCGTCAAGCTCTTCAATCAGCAGAATACGGATATGCAGATCAACGCCGTGTATATCGGCAACTATAACGCGTTACAGCAAAAGTTGCTGGCCAGCGTGCAGAGCAACACGCTTCCCGGTTTAGCTCAAGCTTACAGCAATTGGACGGCAAAACTGTTACTCAGCAATATCGTGCAGGATCTGACCCCGATGTTAAACGATCCGGAAATCGGTCTGACGCAGGCAGAATGGGAAGATATTTGGGAACCGTTCCGGAAGATGTGCACCTGGGGCGATAAAGTCTATGCCGTTCCATTTAACAAAAGCATCTACGTGTTCTATTACAATTCCGACGTGTTTGATATGGAAGGACTTGACGCTCCAAAAACGATGGAAGACCTTTATGCGCTATGCCGAATGTTAACCATCGACGAGAATAACGACGGCACCGTTGACCAATACGCTTTTGGTTATCGAACCACCGTTGACCATTTCTCGGTTTTCTTGTACGCCTTTGGCGGAGAAATCGTTCACGAAAATGAGGACGGATCCTATGTCGTGAAGATTAATAGCCAGGAAGCCAGAAAGACTTTGACGTTTATGAAAAGGTTAAAGGATGAAAACCTTGCGCTCGTTCAGGGTGGATATTTAGACGCCCCATTCGGAGAGGGTTTCGTCGCATCCTTCATCGAAACGATCGCGAGTAAGCCTTATGTCGAAAGCGGCTCTAAAGGAAAGCACGATTGGAATTGGACCGCTCTCCCCTTCGACGCCAAACTCAACCCGCCTTTCGCCGGAACGGATGTCATCATGTTCAATACGATTCCAGAAGAGCAAAAGAAAGTGGCTTGGGAATTTTTGAAATTCCTCAGCAGTTCGAAAGTGACGACCTTCTGGTCTCTCAAAACTGGTTACGTTCCTGTTAGAAAGAGCGCGTTGGAAACATCGGAATGGAAGATTTTCGTGAAGATGGATCCCAAAGCGGGAATCCCGGTACAGTTCATCGATCAAGGTTATTCCGATCCGAAACCGGCGACCTGGAACGAAATCAGAAACTCCGTGACAAATATGCTCAACAACGTTCTATTTGACAAATGGACGATCGAAGAAGGATTGGCCTGGGCAGAAAAAGAGATTTCCAACTACCTCGCGCAGTAACTTAAGCTTTTTTCGTCCGAACACACTACCGAAAGCATGCCCGGCGATGGGCATGCTTTTTTGTCATATCCGAAGTGAATCAAGGGGATGAAATGATGCATCCAAAGAGTGAAAGCAGCCAAGCGAACCGTCGAACAGCCTCAAAAAAAGAAGCGTTGAAAGTAATTCTTCCAGCCGTTCTCCTGATGGGTGTCTTAGCGATCGGATTACTGGTATACACGAATGAACAAGCGAGTTTAATCGCCCGGGAAAAGCGCGCGATCTCCGAAATCATAGACTTTAAACAAGAACATATCATCGACTGGTATAAGGATCGATTGGATGCTCGGCGGGTTCTTTGCGAAGAAGACTCGATCGCGAAAACGATAAGTGATTGGTTTCAGTCTGAGAAGTTATCGCTGGAAGAGGATATGATTTCTCGTCTGGAGACCTATTCCGGCATCAGGGATGTGGCCGATATCCTTTTTGTTAACCAGGGAAAAAAATTGTTGTTCAGTATAAAAAACACCCTGAGCGTATTGGGGGAAGAAACGCTGCGGGCGCTTGAGTATTGCGTCGTTCAAGAAACGACGCAGGTCTCCGATCTCTTCGTCTCCGCGTCGGGGATTCTGTACCAGGATCATATCGTTCCCGTTTTTTCTAACTTTGCGGGTGATCAGCATATAAGCGGCTTCCAAATCGTGCGCTTCGAATTGACGTCGCTGATACCCTACCTCCTACGCTGGAATCGAGAGGAAACGACGGTAGATTTCTACTTCATCGAGAAGGCGGATAGCGTTTATCGCGCCATTAAGCTGGATAAAGAACACCAAACCGCCACCTATATCGGGGAAATCGGTTCCGGAGATTCCCGGTATGGAATAATCGAGAAAGTTTTGGCCGAGGATTCCGTCGTATCCGGAAAAGATGAGTTCGGTTTACCTTTTTTTTGGGCCGCGAAGAGGATCCCCGATTCCGAGTGGCGCTTTTTCGCGAAGATTACCGCCATGGACTTTCAAAATCGAATCTGGAACGACTCTTTATTGACACTATTATTCTGGGTCATCGTGTGCATCTTAATCCTGACGATCGTTCTCTATCTCGGTCAAAAAAAAGAAAAGGAGCAGATGCGGATGTTCCATGAAAATGAAAAGAGAATATACAAGTTGAAGACACGATATGAAATGCTGATTCGAAATGCCAATGAGAGTGTACTCATCACGGATACTGACCTTCGGATCCATGAAGCGAACGAGCGCACCGACAAGATGTACGGCTACGAACAGTCAGAGTGGCCGGGTATGCCACTCGAAACCCTGTTCGCTTCGGGGCCGGAAAAAGACGAGATTCTTCCCAGAATAAAAGAGGCGAAAACCGCGGAGTCCATCGAAGCAATCCATGTGGACAAATCGGGTGTGCGATTTCCGGTGGAACTGAGCGTCCAGCTGATCGAATTAGACGGAGAGCGGTACCGTACGATTATGATCCGGGACGTACGAGAGAGAAAACTTGCGGAACAGCTTTTAAGAGAGAGTGAGGAACGGTTTCATTCCCTGTTCGATAACCTCGCGGAAGGGGTGGTGTTACACGAACTCGTTTTGGATGAAAGCGGTCGTCCAATCGATTTTCAGATTGTGGACATCAATCCGCAATATGAGAAATGGATGGGAGTTAAGAAAGAAGACATCATCGGCAAACTGGCAACTCAGGCGTTTGGAATTTCTGCCCCCCCCCATCTGGAAGAGTACCTGAATAACATCGGGAAGGGTCAAACGAAACATATCGAACAATACATCCCCGCTTCGGGCAAAACCTTCGAAATCTACGCGGTTCCCTGGCGAAAATCCGGGTTCGCCACCATCTTTTTCGATATCACCGAGCGGAAAAAAGCGGATGAAGCGTTGCTTAACTCCCAGAAAGAATTGACCGCGACGAACATCAAGTTGCGGCAGTCGATAAAGAACACGAAAGAGTTGGCAACGCGCGCGCAAGCGGCGAATGTTGCAAAGGGAAGTTTTTTGGCCAACCTGAGTCACGAACTACGCACCCCCCTCAACGGGGTGATCGGCATTACTGGCTTGTTAATGGATACGGCATTGACTCCGGAACAGCAGGAGTACGCCCAGATCATCCGCTCAAGCGGAGAGGTATTATTATCTCTTATCAACGAGATCTTGGATTACTCAAAGATCGAAGCCGAAAAGCTCAATCTCGAGATGATCTCTTTTAACCTTCGGCGTTTGGTCGAAGAAACGGTGGATTACCTCTCCTTACCTGCGCAAAAAAAGAATCTGGAATTGTTGACTATGGTCGATCCTCGTATCCCCGAAACGTTGGAAGGGGATCCGGGGCGCCTACGGCAGATCCTTTCCAATCTCGCGGATAATGCCGTGAAGTTCACACCATTTGGGGAAGTTCAGATTACTGTGACATGCGAGAAAGAAACAGAGGTAGATATGACGATTAAGTTTAGCGTCAAAGATACCGGCATCGGGATCCCCACGAGCAAACGAGATCTGTTGTTCTCTCCTTTTGTTCAGTTGGATAGCTCTACTACACGCAAGTTCGGGGGAACGGGTTTGGGACTGGCGATCGCCAAACACTTAACCGAGATGATGGACGGAAAGATCGGTGTCGAATCAGAGATCGGGAGAGGATCCACCTTCTGGTTTACTGCGCGTTTCAATAAGGCAAGCGGATCAGTAGGCTCGGAAAAGCCGCTGTTGCCGGAATTCCCGAATGCCACTGTTTTGGTCATCGATGATCACAGGAGTAGTCGCGATATGCTCAAGACCTTATTAGAGCGGTTCGGTATCCGGTCTTTGGAGGCCGAAAACGGATTGGAAGCCTTAGATTTGCTGCAGAAAGAGTACCAGTCCGGAAAACGGATCGATATCGCGCTGATCGACTCTTTGATGCCGATTATGGACGGCATGCAGCTGGGCAAACGGATTAAATCGCGGATAGAATGGCAAACCACGAAGGTCGTTCTGATGCTTTCCGGAAGGGTAAAAGAATCGGCTGAGACGATAGAAATGGGCGAATTCGACGGCGTATTATCTAAACCGATTTATGAATCGCAATTATCCGACCTGTTGCGAACGATGCTGGGAGAGGTTTCAGAGCAACAAACGGCGTTTGAGAAAGAAACCTCCCGCCGAAGCAAATCGGAAAAAGCGGCGATCCGAAACAGATATAAGGTTTTAATTGCGGAGGATAACATTACGAATCAGTTGGTCGCGGTGCGTATGTGTGAAAAGCTGGGTTTCCGCGTTGAAGCTGTAGCGGATGGTAGAGAAGCCATTCAGGCCCTGAACCATATTCCTTATGATTTTGTTCTGATGGATTGCCAGATGCCCGAAATGGACGGTTTTGAAGCCACTCGAAAGATCCGGAGCGGTTATGCCGGAGAGACCAACACGACCATTCCGATTATCGCAATGACCGCATACGCTCTAAAAGGAGATCGGGAGAAATGCATTGAATCGGGTATGAATGCTTACATATCCAAACCGGTTCAGTTGGAAGAACTGGAAAGCGTATTAGATAAAGCTCTGGAATTGGATTTTTACGCTAAAGCCACCATCAGTTCCCATCAGCCGAAGGATGAGAACGCCCAAACTCACGTCTACGACGAAAAGGAGTTTCTCGACCGCTTAGGCGGTGATCGGGAAACAGCGAACGAACTGTTATCCCTCTTTTTGGCCGATATTCCGAAACAGCTCGCAACCCTCGGACAAGCCCTGGACCAAAAGGACCTCGAAACCGCTTTTCATATGGCTCACCGAATTCACGGAGCGAGCATGAACGTGAGCGCGATCGGGATGAGAAAAGCCGCGAGAGCCTTGGAAACGGCATTGCGCGAAAACCGACTGGCAATGATAAGTGAGTTATTCAGCGGATTGAAAAAGGCGCTCGAGAGCTTTCAAACCCTTTTCGAATCCCGGGAACAAGGGGAATCGCTGGGACTTTGAAGGGTCATAAAAAGGGGTTTAGAGACTGATGCGAATTTTTACCCTCGAAAAAAGGAGAAGATACCGATGCGCAAAGCGTTCACGCTGGCGATCTTTCTTTTTTTCTGCTTCTTGACCTCATTATTCTCCGTTCAAGTGGTTTTCATCATACCTGGAATCATGGGCAGCACGATGGCCGACAGTCTTTCGGTTATCCCCAGATTGCCGAAGCCTCCCGTTTCCCCGGCGCAATGCCCGCCGATCGATACGCTCAAAGTACACGATCCTTACGGAACGGTTGGATGGACGTGGCTTGTCGAAAGGTTGTCAGAAGACCCGAACAAACAAATTTACGAAATCCCATATGATTGGCGGCAAACGCTTGATACCATATGGAGGCAATACATCAAACCGGAGATCGATCGGCGGAAACTTTTGGATGATGAACGGAAGGTAGATATCATTGCGCACAGTATGGGGGGATTAGCCGTTCGGGCTTATATTCAAAGCGAAGCTTATGAAGAGGACATCCGTCGATTGATTATGATCGGCACCCCGAATGAAGGCTATCCGGGTATCTACCTGATGCTGGAAAAAGGTGAACTGCGTGAGAATAAAAAAATCCCGAAGATCTTCGAGGTGAAAAATCTAATTTCCGCGATGCTGGATCACATTCAACTCAAAGAGTCGATAGTTTTTGAGCAGATATTGAAGGGATGGGCATTTTTATCTCCAGAAGCCGACCTTTTAGCTTCGGGGACGGTCATTACTAAAACCGAAACCGGGTATCGCTTTCAACACGGTGAAAACCATCTTTTCTTACGCGACGAAGATATCGCCCGAGAGATTAAAAGAATCTTTCCTTCTCTCTTTTCCCTTCTTCCAATCTATCCGTTTCTTAAGAGCACAATCGGCTATACCGATTACGTCGGTCAGCAACCCAACGAGCTCCTCGACCTAAACGGACAGGCCGGAATGAAGTTATGGGCCTCTCGCGCAGGATTCAAGCCGCATCAGATACACGTTACCCTCTTCCTTTCGGACAACGGTCAAAATCGAACGCTGCGCGCGATATCTCCCGCCGACTCCGAACGGGAATACGGATCGGGCGACGGAACCGTGTTGGACACTTTCTACGGCGCGTCGCATTTTATTGAAGCTTTCTCAGAGAGCGTTACGATTATTCGGGGACAATATGGAGATCATATGGGCTTACCGGGAAATGAAGCCATACAGCAAAAAATAATCGCTCTTCTTTCCACTCCTTAGAGACGATCCAACGTTCCTATAAAAACTTGAGGCTGAAAGCATGGAGAACGAAAACTTAATAATTTCCGACCGGCGCAATATACAAGACGAACTCCTCCGATCCGTCTAAGTTCAACAGCTGGTCTGCCTTCTCCTGGTCGTAAGCTCCGATGGCGCAAGTCCCCAACCCAAGAGCTTCACACGCGATGTATAGGTTTTGACATACGTGACCGGCATCCAACGCGATCACTTTATGAGAAATATAGGCATATCGCCATTCGGTGCGATACGGCAGAACGCTCCAAAAAAAGGTAACGGGCGCCAGGCCACAGAACCGCTGATAGGCGCACGCTTCTATCGTTTCGTTGGAGAAATCCCCCGGTTTTAGAAACGCTAACGTATTCTCCAGCGGTAGATACCGATAGATGCCTTTTTCAAGGCCGGTGACATTCCGAACGACCAGGTAGGTTTCGAAAGGATGACGGGCGCCAGCGGAAGGGGCCGTTCGCAACGAAGCTTTTCCGTTTTTCACCGGTACCACTTTACGGACGCCTTGTGTCGCCCATAAGAGGAAAGCGAGCGCCTCCAATTCGAGTGAAGTCTTTTTGAAGACGCGACGGCTGACTCGGTCCTGAAGCACCGACAGAATGTCGGGCTTTTTGAGAATGTCGTGTGAGAATGCCGGCAGCGGAATTTGAAGAACATCCGTAGATACCGGCTTTTCTACGGGAAGACAGGGTTTGGCCAACTCCTGGTCGGTTTGATAGTCTTCTGGAGTTGACTCTTCGGGGAGATGCTTTAAAAAATCCCGATATACCCGATAGTCGGGGTGTAGGGGTTCGTAGATCCGTTCGAACAAAGTGACCACTCCTTTATTATCAGTATCCTTAGCATTCAATCACGCCGGAGCCGATGACGATACCCTCGTCATCGTATAGAACGGCTGTTTGGCCGGGAGTAACGGCGAAGACCGCGCGAGAAAAAGACAGTCGATAACGGTCACCCTCTAAGCAGGAGACTCGAACGGTTTCCTCTTTCGATTTTTTCCTGATGAGGCAGCGGTACTCCCGGTCCTGTAGCGGGACAAACCAATTCGTTTCTGAGATTGTGGCGGTAGTCTTCATCACGTAATCAAAAGGAGCCACGAAAAGACGGTTCGCGGAGGCATCGATTTCGTAAACGAAGAGTTTTTCGGAAAGCGCGTGGAAGAATTGCATTTTCGTCCGTTGGCCAATCGTGTAGTTTTGGTAACCGGAATGTGTGCCGATCCGATTACCGTATTGGTCAAAGATATCTCCGGGTTTCGCGGGCGCTCCCCTGGAGGCGAGGAACTCTTGGTAAGAGTTGCCGGGAATAAAGCAGATCTCCTGGCTGTCTTTTTTCTCGGAGAAAGAAAACCCCAGCTTTTGGGCAATTTCTCTTACCTCACGCTTCAGGAGGGATCCTAAGGGAAAAGCCAACATCGGTAAACACTCCCTCTGGATCGAAGAGAGAAAATAAGATTGATCCTTCGAAACATCGGCTCCTTTTCGAAGAACATGGGCCGCGTACTTCGGAGAGTATTCGCAGCGGATATAGTGGCCCGTACTCAGTCGATCTGCGCCGTGTCTTTCAGCCAGTTCTATAGCCTTCCCAAATTTTAACAGCCGATTGCACCGGATGCAGGGGTTCGGCGTTGTCCCGCGACAGTAACTGTCCGCAAAGTGCCGGATGATCATCTCCTCGAAGTCTGCGGAGACGTTAAGGCAGATGAAATCGTCCAGTCTTAACTCTGCCGCATGCCTCTCGGCTTCCAAAGCATCGCGAGTCATATAAGCCCGACCGCTTTTGTCTTTGTCCATTTGTTCGGACTTCGCGCCTATCGTGATGAAATGGAGGCCGATGACCGTGTGTCCAGCGGCTTTTAGGAGATACGCAGATACGGCGCTGTCGATACCGTTGCTCAAGAGCGCGAGGTATTTCATCTTTTCACCCGATTTTAAAAATCCCTAACACCTCTATTGTACCTTAAAAGCCTTCAAAGGATATGTTTCCTGTTCAGGAGTCCGCATAATTCAAGCTCAAGCGTGGTATAATTATCTCGTTAAAACGTTGTTTCGCAGGTGAAAAGATGAAGATAAGAGAAAAAGTAAAACCGAAAGTGCTTCGGTTGGGTGATACGGTCGGAATCGTCGCCCCCGCCAGCCCTCTATACAATAAAAGCGATCTGGTGCGGGGCGCCGAGACCCTTGAGCAGATGGGTTACAAACCGCTATTTGGGAAAACGGTCTATAAGCGGAGAGAGTATCTTGCCGGAACTGATCAGGAACGCGCGGCCGACATCAACGCGATGTTCGCGAACAAAAAAGTAGACGCCATCTTCGTAACCCAAGGAGGATACGGTTCCGCTCGGATTTTAAAATACCTGGACTTTTCCGTCATACGCAAAAACCCGAAAATCTTTATGGGATTTAGCGATATTTCGATCCTGCATTTGGCGATACAGAAGAAAACAAGATTGGTCACCTTTCACGGTCCCGGAATGGCAGGGTTCAACGATACCGAGTTAACCGATTATCGCAAAGAATATCTGCTGAAAGCCTTAACTACGGTCGTCCCGATCGGCGAGATTCGTCCGACAAGCCCAAGACAATATATCCACTCGATCTATCCCGGACAGGTCGAGGCGGAGATCGTCGGGGGAAATCTTTCCTTGATCTGCTCAACGCTGGGGACGCCTTGGGAGATCGATACCAAAGGGAAAATATTGTTCTTCGAAGAGATTGATACGGAACCTTGGATGATCGACCATCTGTTAACGCACCTGAACAATGCGGGGAAACTGGATGAACTGGCGGGTGTCGTCGTCGGAGAATGCATTAATTGTATTCCCTATTCCCACCATCCGGGCTTTCCAGTAACCTTCAGTTTGGAAGACATCTTGACCGAATTTTTAGAACCTTTAAAAAAACCCGCTATATACGGACTGCCGATGGGGCATTCGAAAGATATGGCAACCTTTCCGCTCGGCTGTCGGGCATTTTTGGATGCCGATGAAAAGAAGCTCTTTATCACCGAGAACGGTGTCATCGAACAAAATCAAACAATCGTAGCATCATAAATCCTTAAGAGGAGGGGACGATATGTTCGTATCACCATCTTTCCGTATTTCTAAGAAATTAGGATTAATCCTTTTAATTGCACTTCTTGCCGTTTCGGCGTTTTCAACCGTGTTAAAGGTGGGTTGGACGGTAGAACCTGACAGCGTCAGCCCTTTTATTGCCTATAATCTGCCGGCGGCTGAGGTTTTTCTGTTGCTGTATGATCCGCTGGTCGCTCTGAACGATCAGGAGGAACCTGCCGGGAAGATCGCCGAAACTTGGGAGCTCAGCGAGGATCAATTGACGTGGACCTTTAACCTTCACGAAGGGATTCGATGGCATGACGGCGAGCCTTTGACGGCCGAAGACGTGAAGTTCACTTACGAATTGTTTATCAATACCGGTCTCGGGTTGTTTTCCGGCTTTCTTAACGGAATCGAGTCGATCGAATGCCCGGATGATTTCACTGTCATGATTCATACCGCGGAACCGAAAGCGAATATGCTGATGGGCAATACACCTATACTTCCGAAGCATATATGGGAAACGGTGGCCGAAGAAGATTTGGAGCTTTGGGAGAATGAACCCGCCGTCGGATCGGGCGCCTTCGCCTTCCTTGAATGGCGAAAAGGTGAGTATCTTCGCTTGAAAGCTAATGCGGACTATTTTTTTGACAAACCGAAAGTAGAGGAAGTCGTATTCATCCTATTCGCCAATAACGATACCTTAGCGCAGGCGTTGAAGACGGGTGAGATCAGCGCGGCAGTGAACATAAACCCGATGCAACTTCCACAGCTCTCTCAATCCCCGAATTTGTTGGCGGTTTCTTCGCCCGGGTATGGCTTCACCCAGTTAGCTTTCAATTGTTGGGAAAGCGAGGACTCAAAAGGCCATCCCGCTTTATTGGACAAGCGCATCCGGCAAGCGATCGATTGGGCCCTCGATAAACAAGCAATTCTGGATATGACCTATCTTGGTCAGGGCGAGGTCGGAACCACGTTGATTCCCCCGATCCTCCAAAAATGGCATTATAAACCGGGCGATTCGGAGCTTCGGGTCTATAATCCTGAAAAAGCCAACGCGTTGTTGGATGCTGCCGGATACCTGATGGGAAATCGAAAGATACGGGTCGACTCTCAGGGTAACGAACTTAATTTTCGGCTCTATTTGCGTTCCTCCAATACACAGGAGATTAAAGCCGGGCAAATGATCAAAAAGTATCTTCAGGCGGTTGGGATAGAAGTGAGCATCGAAACCGTCGATGACGGTTTGCTGATGGATCTCATCTACGCCGATGCCGAATTTGATATGTTCATCTGGGGTTGGGGGACAGATGTGGATCCCACGACGATATTGAACGTGATGTCGACGAACGAAATCTTCGGGTTGAGCGATTGCTTCTACTCAAACGAGGAATACGACCGTTTGCTCTCACTGCAAGCCTCTCAGATGGATGTTACGCAGAGACAGGAAACGGTGTTCGCCATGCAACGGATTCTCTACGAAGACAGTCCGTATGCCATCCTGTTCTATGACAATGAATTCCAAGCAGTGAGAACGGATCTTTTCTCGGGATGGAAACGGATTCCTGAAAAAGGCGCGTTCTTCTTCACGATCAACGCGAACAATTACGTGACTGTAACTCCGAAATAAGGCCGGAACGGGCGAAAGCCGTTCCTGAGGGGTGTTGTATTTCGTGTCGTCGCGTTACTTAGGCAACAAAATCGCTCAAGCTTTGATCACCATATTTATCGTGTTGTGCATTAACTTCTTTTTATTCCGCATTATGCCCGGGGATCCATTGTCTATGTTGATGAGAAATCCCCGGGCTTCTCAGCAGGCGATACAGAAGGCCAAAGAATTTTACGGGTTGGACCAATCGTTACCAGTGCAATTTGGACGATATTTACAAGATCTTCTGAAGTTGGACTTTGGCGTTTCTTTCATGTTTAAAAAACCCGTAACAGAAGTTATCGGCGGAAAAGTAGGTCCCACGCTGCTCTTGCTGGGAGTTTCCGAAATCATGGCCATCGTTCTGGGCATCTATTTAGGGATCGTGGCCGCGTCGCATCGAGGGAAGATCGTGGATATCGGCACGATCAGTGTTTCATTGCTTTTATATTCTCTGCCGACCTTTCTATTAGGGATGGTCCTGATTTTGATTTTTAGCGTTTATTGGGGTCTGTTCCCTTCAACGGGGATGGTTACGGCTGCCGCACGGTACGCCACATTATGGCGCCAATTTCTGGACCTGCTTTCCCATCTGTTTCTGCCGGCGATTACGTTAGCTTTAACCTTGATCGGAGAGTATGGCATGCTGATGCGGAGTTCGCTATTAGAGGTGCTCTCTGAAGATTTCATCGTCACCGCGAGAGCGAAAGGCTTGAGGGAGAGAGAGGTCATCAGAAAACATGGTTACCCGAATGCCCTGCTCCCAGTCGTCACGGCGATCTCGATCAATTTGGGCCTCACGATTGCGGGAGCGATTCAAGTGGAGACGGTCTTTTCTTGGCCGGGCATCGGGCGATTGATGTACGATGCGCTAAACAATCGGGATTATCCGCTTCTGCAAGGGATCTTCTTGTTGGTGTGTATCTGCGTTATTGTTGCGAACCTTTTTTCCGATTTGCTCTATATGGTTCTCGATCCAAGGGTGAAAAGCTAGTATGCCGATCGACAAAGTGACAACCTTTCAGCGGATTAAAAATGCCTTTTCGGTTTTGTATGGGAACAAAACCGGTTTCGCAGGATTTTTGATCTTGTGTTTCTTCCTCTTTATCGCAGTCTTTGGACCTTTTATCAAACCTTACGATATTATGGACTTTGGGGGAGCGGAAGATATCTTGCGGCCGCCTTCGTTCGAACACCTTCTGGGAACGGACGATATGGGCCGCGATATTTTGGGCGGACTCATTGCGGGGTCTCGAATATCGTTGTTGGTGGGCGTGATGGCCACGGTGTTGTCGATGTTTTTGGGAGCCGCCATCGGGCTGGGCGCCGGTTATTTTGGCGGATTCATCGATGCCGTTCTCATGCGCTTAACCGACATCTTCCTGGTGCTCCCTTGGCTTCCGCTGGTTTTGGTTTTGGCCGCGATTCTGGGCGCCAATTTGTGGAATATCATCTTGGTGATCGGGTTAACGAGCTGGGCAGGAACGGCGCGCGTCGTGCGAGCCCAGACGTTGTCTGTCAAAGAACGAACCTATGTGGAAAGAGCGCGTTCTTTAGGTTCCTCCAATCTCCGCGTGATCCTTCGGCATATCTTGCCGAACGTCTTTCCGGTGATTTTCGCCAATACCGTCCTCATTGCGGCCGTAGCGATCCTTTCGGAGACTACATTGAGCTTTTTGGGTTTGGGGGACTCGCTCAACCAAAGCTGGGGGATGATGCTCCATTACGCTTTCGAATGCGGGGCGGCGAGTATTGGCGCCTATTGGTTCCTCTTGCCCCCCGGTATTTGCGTGGTCCTTGTCGTTCTCGGTTTTACGTTCCTCGGATATGCTTTGGATGAATGGATCAACCCGCAAATTAGGAAACGATAGGGGGGAAAGGCGGTTTTCTTATGAGCACACCGTTATTGGAGGTTCGGGACCTTAAGACGCACTTCCATACGAAGGAAGGCATCGCTAAAGCGGTTGACGGGATATCCTTTGAAGTATACGAAGGCGCGTCTTTCGGTTTTGTGGGCGAATCAGGATGTGGAAAAACGACGGCCGCTCTATCGATCATAAAGCTTTTGCCCGAAAATGGGAAGATCGAGGGGGGGCAGGTTCTTTTCCGTGGAGAAGACTTGGCCGCCAAATCGGATGAGGAAATCCGATTACGCCGATGGAAGGATATTTCGATTATCTTCCAGGGAGCCATGAACTCCCTGAATCCAGTCATGAAGATCAGCAAACAGATTACCGAAGCGATAAGGTTGCACGAGGACATTTCGATTCCTGAATCGAGAAAGCGGGTAAAAGGACTCTTCACGCAAGTGGGGTTGAATCCGGCGCTGTTGGACCAGTATCCGCACGAATTCAGCGGTGGAATGAAGCAGCGCGTGATGATTGCTCTCGCTTTAGCCTGCAATCCGCTATTGGTTATTGGCGACGAACCGACGACGGCGCTGGATGTCATGGTCCAAGCGCAGATACTCGACTTGCTGGAAGATCTTCGCCGATCGCTGCATTTGGCTACGATTCTCATATCCCACGACCTCTCAGTGATCTTCGACGCGTGTGAGCGCTTGGCAGTGATGTATTCGGGGAAAATCGTAGAAATGGGCAACTCGCGGGAAGTCTATACGCGTCCGGCGCATCCCTATACCCGCAAACTGGTTGCCGCCTTTCCGGATCTGGAGTTGGAGAAACAGAGAAAGACGGGAAAAAGAACCCTTGGCAAATCTATCGCGGGAGACCCGCCCAATCCTTTAGGCCGTATCTCTGGATGCAAGTTTCACCCACGGTGTGAGTGGGCAGACAAACGATGTTCCGAAGAAGATCCGGTTTCGATGGAGATCGGAGCCGATCATCACGTTTTCTGTTGGAAGTGGGATAAAATTGGATAACGTATTGGTCACGATACAGAATCTATCGGTCGTCTACACACTAAAAGCGGGCTTGTCCGGGCTGTTCAAGAAGCGCAAAGGGAGAACCGTCATAGCGGTCAACGATCTGTCTTTATCCCTTGAAAAAGGCGAAATTCTTTCGCTGGTGGGCGAAAGCGGGAGCGGAAAGACAACCACGGGACGGGCGCTCCTGCGGTTGATCAAAGAAGAGGTAAAAGGGACGATTCGCTTCGAAGGAAAAGACGTGTTCTCCTTGAGCAAGCAAGAATTGAAAGGATTCCGAAAGAAAGCGCAGATGATCTTCCAGGACCCTTATCAAGCCCTCAATCCTCGCAACACGGTTTCTCGGATCGTCGGAGAGTCCTTGGAAATTCATCATCCTGACTTTTCGTGGGAGAAAAAACAAGCGATGATCGCGGAGGCTTTGGAATGGTGCGGATTGAAACCGGTTGAACGGTATTGGAACCGTTATCCGCACGAACTGAGTGGCGGACAAAGACAACGCGTCGCCATTGCTGGGGCGCTGATCCTGAAACCGCAACTGGTTGTCGCAGACGAACCCGTATCCATGCTCGATGCTTCGGTCAGATTAGATATTCTCAGCCTGCTGAACGGTTTGAAGGAAGAGATCGGGGTTACTTGCCTGTTCATCACGCACGATCTGGCTTTGGCTTGGCTGATATCCAACCGGATTGCGGTGATGTTTGCGGGGACCCTTGTCGAATTAGGCTCGGCCGGACTTATCGCGGAAGGGGCTTTGCATCCCTATTCTAAAGCGCTTATCGCGGCTCAGCCTTCGGCGACGTCTTCTAAAGAAAGGAAACGGGTGATACAGGTCGAACGGAAAGAGGATCCCGCAGCCGTGGTGTTCTGCCCCTATTATCGGCGGTGTATGCAAGCGACGGAGCGCTGCGGCAAAGAGTTGCCGCCTCTTTCTGAAATCAATCCCAATCACTTTGTCCGTTGCTTTAATTGCCGACCAAACAGTTGATATGGCTTTCGTTTTTTTTTGCCTCCTTGCTTACTTATGGGGTTCGGTTCCTTTCAGTTACTGGATACCGGCGAAATTGAAGGGTGTCAATGTAACACGGATCGGTTCCGGAAACGTGGGAGCCGGGAACGTCGTCTTCGCGACCAACTTTAAGATCGGGACCCTCTGCTTTGTCTTGGATCTGATAAAAGGATTTTCGGTAGGCTTGGGAATGTTGATCTGGTTTCACTCAGATCCGCTGATGGTGTTGCCGGCGTTCTGCGTCTTATTCGGGCACACCTTCAGCGTCTTCCTTCGTTTCAAGGGAGGCAAAGGTGTCGCCACTTCTTTAGGCGTGATTTTGGCGCACTCGCCGTTGCTCTTCTGCCTTCTTTTAGCTACGGCGATCGGGATCGCGCTGTTGACGAAATACGTCACCCTCGGTACTATAGGCAGCTTCATTCTCTACTCTTCCATCGGGTTCCTGTTTCTTCCGCAACCAACGCTTGTGCTGCTCTGGAGTATGGCGGCTTTCATCGCGGCGATGCATACAGACAACTATCGTCGACTCCTTGCCGGAACGGAATTCCGGTTGAGCGATCGGGAGAAGACTCCCTCTCAGAATCAATCTGACGAGTCCGAAGATCATAAAGCCTAATTATTTCCGGAAGTAGAAATAATTATGTTACAATAGGTATGAGCAAGAATTAGCAACAGAGAATAACTGTCGGAAGAACAGAGGCCTTAGGATGAACGTACTCATACGGAAATACTATTTCTTCTTCATAGCGTTGATCGCGACGTTGGTCGCCGGGTTGCTCTTCCAATATCTGTCTTTTGAGAGACTGCTCCGCGAGAAGTCGATGTCGGTAACGGTATTGACCGCGGAAACGATCGAAAAAACCGTAAGCGGGAAGTTGCGCCAAAACGCTCAAATAATCCTCGATGCGGAGGTTTTTACGTCGGCCGGTAATTGGACGCGAGAAGGTCTACTCGATTTCTACATACGGCTGATGAAAGAGAACCCGACATTTATGTCGATCTATTATGGTTCCATCGAGAACCAAATGATCAACGGCAGCGGATTTATCCCCCCGCCCACCTTTGACCTTCGGCAACGCCCGTGGTACGTGAAAGCGGTGCAGGAAAACAAGCTAATTTTTTCAGAGGCGTTTTTAAACGCGACGAAAGACCAATGGGTCATCACGATTGCCTGCCCCGTTTACGGCCCGGACGGTAAGTTGATGGGCGTAGTCGGCGGGGATGTGATTATACGGAATATCCTGGAATTGGTCTTCGGCCGAGAGGCGGAGGAGGGAAACTACTCTTTTCTGATCGATGGTCAAAACAACATTTTGGCGCATCCGATGATCGACTACGATCTATCGCGACCCTTGAGAAATACGAGCGAGCTTTCGATGAAGATCCAAGAGAGGCTGTCTCACAATGGGTATGAACTGTATACGGCAATATTGGACGGAAAAAAAGGGTACTTGACTTACCAGAAGATAGATGGTACAGACTGGCAAATCGTCACGTTTTTAGGCTTCAACGAATACTTATCCTATGAAACCCAGGTTTTGACGATTTTTTTATTATCCGGTCTCGCTTCTGTGATTATCTTCCTCTTCTTCCTTTGGCTGTCCAAAAAAACAATTCTAACACCTGTAGTAAAGTTGGAATCAGAGATTAGCGCAATAGACGTTGAGAAGTCGAAAGAATACCTGTTGCCCGAAGGGGAAGGCGAGGCTTTCTCTCAGGTTCGTCGATCGATCAACCGGGTGCTGGGAAGAACCAAAGACTACTTCGTGGAACTAGAAAACCACGCGGAAGAGCTGGCTGCTGTCAATGAACAGTTAGAAGCTTCCTTCAATCAGCTGACTCTGACAGAAGAAGAGCTTCGGAGTAAGTTCGAGTTGCTGAAATACAGCGAAGAGCGGCTAGCGCACAGTGAAAGAAAGTATAAGTCCCTGATCACCGAGATGCAACAAGCTTTGGCTCTTTTCGAGATCGTGCGGGACGCCGACAATCAAGCGATCGACACGGTCTTCTTAGAGATCAATAGCGCTTTCGAACGGCTTTTTAATGCGAACCGGCAGCAGGTCCTCGGCCGGGGAATGAAAGCGATCGCCCCGGATTTCGAAGCCAAATGGTTTCTCCAAGTTGGGGAGGAATGTATAGAAAGGGGTTCTGCCAGATACGAACAGTACTTCCCGACGATGGACAAGCATTTCGAAATCTATGTTTTCAGCCCCGAAAAAGAGCAGTTCGCGATTTTAATGACCGATATTTCCGACCGTAAAACCTTTGAGCACGCGCTTTCGGAAAGTGAAAAAACCTTCCGGACTCTGTTTGAGGAGTCTTCTGATCCCGTCGTGATCGTCAAAACATACACTTTTGTCGACTGTAATCGATCGGCGGTAATATTTCTGGGAGAAGAACATAAGGATGCAATCGTCGGAAAGAGCACCTGGGATTTTTCGCCGGCGATGCAGCCGGATGGCCGGTCTTCGAGAGAAGTGGGCGAAGCGATCTTGAAAACGGCGATGACAGATGGTAAGGTAGTTTTCGAGTGGGAACACACGAAAAAGGACGGGACACCCCTATTCGTGGAAGTGATGTTAACCACGATCACGCTGCACGGTGAAACGATGTTCCATTACTTATGGCGGGACATCGGTCAAAGACGGGCGAATGAAAAAAAGCTGGAGTACTTGAGTTACCACGACCAACTGACGGGTATTTACAACCGCCGGTTTTTTATCGAAGAGATGAAACGGTTGGATGTCAAGCGGAACCTACCGATCACCTTGATTATGGCGGACGTGAACGGCCTAAAGCTTATCAACGACTCTTTTGGGCACTCGACTGGAGACCGCATGCTTCAGAAGATATCGATGTTGTTGAAGAAAGCTTGCCGAGCCGATGATATTCTTTCTCGAGTCGGAGGTGACGAATTTGTGGTTCTGTTACCCCAAACGAATGCGGAAGAAACGGGGCAGATCATTCACCGGATGCAGCAACTCCTGTCCACTGAAAAAATAAACGACCTCGATCTTTCGGTCTCTTTCGGATATCAAAGCAAAGTTTCTCCGGAAGAAGATATTCACGAAATATTAAAGAAAGCGGAAGAGGTAATGTTGACAAAGAAGCTAAACGAAAGCCCGTTTATGAAAAATCGTTCCGTGAACGTTATATTGGATTCTCTGTACGGTAACTTTGAAGGAGAAGAGAAACACTCCAAGCGGGTGGCGAACATCTCGCGGCTGGTCGGTATCAAACTGGGATTAAACGCGGAAGAGCTGGAAGATCTTGAGAAGGCGGCACTTTTGCACGATATCGGCAAGATCGCCATCGACAAGAACATTTTGCGGAAGACGGGTCCATTGACGACAGAAGAGCGCGACGAAGTGCGCAGACACCCGGAAATCGGTTTTCGAATTTTGGCGACAGTTCCTAGTTTGGCCAAATTCGCGGAATACGTTTTGTACCATCATGAATGGTGGAACGGTTCCGGCTATCCCAAGGGGTTGAGGGGAGAACAAATCCCTTTGAAGGCGCGCATAATTTCGGCAGCGGAAGCTTACGATGAAATGACTGGGGAATACGCTTACCGGAAACCGATGACGAAGGAAGAGGCAAAAGAAGAGCTTCTTCTGCACACCGGTTCTCAATTTGATCCTTTAATCGCCACCCGTCTGCTGGAGGCGATCGACGGGGAAATCGTCGTATGATCCGAAAGACCAAAACGCAACGCCCTTGATGAGTCAAAACGTTACATAGGACTATTGACAAAAGGGGAGTAAATCGCTATAATACCGAAGGTTTTGACATGTACGAGCCAGTGTAGCTCAGTCGGCCAGAGCGGCTGATTTGTAATCAGCAGGTCGAGGGTTCGACTCCCCCCGCTGGCTCCAGTGGCTATTGAACGGTAAGGTGCCCGAGCGGCCAAAGGGGGCGGACTGTAAATCCGCTGGCAGAATGCCTTCGAAGGTTCAAATCCTTCCCTTACCACCAATACGGAAAAAGAGGTGTCGGTAACGTGAGAGTAAAAATAACATTGGAATGCACGGAATGCAAGGACAGAAATTATTCGACAACTAAGAATAAGCAGGCTTCAAAAGAAAAACTGGAGCTCAGCAAGTTTTGCAAGAAGTGCCGGAAACACACGCTCCATCGAGAAGGCAAGTAACGCCTAGAAGCAGGTCCGTAGCTCAATTGGTAGAGCACTGGTCTCCAAAATCAGTTGTTGGGGGTTCGAGACCCTCCGGGCCTGCCAATTTTTTTAAGGGGGAAGACGTTAGATGACGGATGGGAAGGACAGCACTCCCGTAAAGATCAAGAAAGCGAAAGAACAGGCTCGCGAAGCGGCGCCTGCGCAAAAGATCAAAAAACCTTCTAAGATTAAGAAATTTTTCCAAGAGATCAAAGTGGAGTTTAAATCGACCTCTTGGCCGAATAAAAAAGTTTTGTTTTCCACAGCGGGGGTTGTCGCCGTTCTATTGGGGGTTATGGGGGTCTATTTCGGTCTCCTCGATTTCGCTTTCAGCTCGCTTACGAAATACCTCCTGGTTCTGTTAGGCATCGGGTGATCGTTTTTGAAAAAGAAGTGGTTTGTCATCCAAACCTATTCGGGTTTGGAAGATACGATCAGGGAATTGGTTGATCAAAAAAGAGATGCGTTGAATCTCAATCATTTGATTGGCAGAGTGGTTGTCCCTGAAGAAGTCGTTATCGATCCGGTGAATACGCAAACCGAGCGGTATCCATTTTCTCCAAATGCGAAGATAAAAGTATCCACCAGCGACGAGGTAAAAAAAGGACAGGTCCTTGGGGAAGAGCAGCCAATCCGGTTGCGGCATGCCGGAGAGATAAAAGAGAGCCGGAACTACCGCAAAATCATGGTGGAAACGCTTGATGGCAAATACGTAAAGACATACTATGTACCGGAATCCAATAAAATAGAGTCTGGAATCAAATCGAACGTGCGGATTAAGCAAGGGATGCCTTTAGCTAGAGAAGGCGAGTACATTTGCGAAATGGATGGCACGGTTTTAGCCTCGCAAAAGGTAAAACGTATCGTGGTAATGAGAAAAGATGACGCGAAAGACGACATTTACTACATACCGCTGGAACTTTTCGAATCTAACCGCATCAAAAAAGGGAAAGCTTTCAAAGAAGGCGAGCAATTGTGCGAAGCACAGCCGTTTTTGGCTGCTTTCGACGGTCTGGTGGAAGTAATAGAGCAAGGTACGAGAAAGACCGTTAAACTGGTCAAAATACGAAAGAGACGGTTGTTCCCAGGGTATATTTTCATCGAAATGAATATGACGGATCAGTCTTGGAATGCTGTACGGACGATACCCAACGTAATCAATTTCGTATCTTCCGGAGGCGCGCCGATTCCGATGAAGGACAACGAAGCGCGGGCGATTATGCGCTTAGCCGGATTCGAGACGGCGGACAAAGCGACGCCGAAGGTGGCCAAGGTGGAGTTTGATTTCGCGGTCGGAGAAGTTGTCAAGATCAATACCGGTCCGTTCGCCGATTTTATGGGAACGATCAGCGAAATCAACCTGGAGAAACGTGAATTGAAAGTAATGGTCGCGATCTTCGGGAGAGAAACCCCCGTGTTCGTGCATTTGAATGAGATAGAGAAAGTATAAACGGCGACCATTGTTGGTCGAAATACGTGGAAGGGCTTCCGCGGAAGTCCGAAAATGCAAAAGGCGGTAGGTTTAAGCCATTTGCCCAACCACCAGGAGGAAAAACATGGCAAAAAAAGTCGTAACGCAAGTAAAACTGCAATTGCCCGCGGGGAAGGCCAATCCGGCTCCTCCCGTTGGCCCGGCGTTGGGGCAGCACGGGGTCAATATCATGGGTTTTTGCAAGCAGTTCAACGCCGAAACAGCCAGTGAAGTCGGCACGATCATTCCCGTTGTGATTACCATCTACGACGATCGTTCCTTCACGTTCATCAAGAAAACGCCCCCGGCAGGGTTTTTGCTAATGAAAGAGGCTAACCTTAAAAAAGGCGCGAAGAATCCTTTAACTGAAAAAGTCGGCAGTGTGACGAAAGCGCAAGTGAAGAAGATTGCGGAGATAAAGATGCCCGACTTGAATGCCCGAGATATAGACGCGGCTATGAAAATTATCGAAGGCACCGCCCGGTCGATGGGTATCGAGATCAAGGGATAGGGGGCGGACGAGATGAAAAAATCCAAAAGATTCCTGGAAAACCTTAAAAAGGTTGATATTGCGAAAGAATATGAACTACCCGAAGCCGTCAAATTAGTGAAGGAGATTGCGAACGCCAAGTTTGACGAAACGATAGAGATTCATTTTTGGGCGAACATCGATCCGAAAAAAGCGGAACAACAGATACGAAGCCCTATCTCTCTCCCGCATGGTACAGGTAAAACGGTTCGCGTACTCGTTTTTGCGAAGGGTGAAAAGGCAGAAGAAGCGAAAAATGCCGGAGCGGACTTTATCGGCGCGGAAGACTATGCCGACAAGATCGCCAAAGAGAACTGGTTTGACTTCGACGTGGCAATTGCAACCCCTGATATGATGCGCGTAATCGGTAAACTGGGAAAGGTTCTAGGGCCTCGGGGACTCATGCCTTCTCCGAAATCTGGGACCGTCACCGAGGATATCGACGATGCGGTCAAAGGCTTCAAGTTGGGACGAATCGAGGCGCGAAATGACAAAACCGGAAACATCCACTTAGTCGTCGGCAGACGCTCATTCAAAGACGCAGTCCTGCAGGAAAACATCGAATCGACGATTCAACAGGTGCTGGCGTTGCGCCCATCAGGAGTGAAAGGAAAGCTTTTTAAAAAGGTGTCCTTGGCCTCGACGATGAGCCCGGGCATCCGCCTTAAAGTGGAGGAATAGTATCCGGAAATACTCTGGAAGAAGTTAGCGAAAGATAGAAATTCGGTATAAAAATTAGTAAACGGTGCTCGTGCTGTAGAAAGCGGGTTATGAAAGGTCTTCCGACCACCTGCCGAGGCGCGCTGGATGTTTTTTAGGCGGCCTCATTCGGGGCCGTTTTTATTAGGAGGTGAAAGCATGTTAACCCGAGGACAAAAAGAAACCATCGTCAATGAACTAAAAGATCATTTTCAACATTCACCGGTGCTCGCTTTGTTAGATTACAAAGGCCTCAGCGTCCAGAAGATCTCGGATTTGCGCGACCAGATTCGTGGCTTAGGGGGCGTTCTGAGAGTGGGAAAGAACACCTTGTTAAGGATTGCTCTAAAAGAATCCGGTTTTGAAGATAAAGCATTCCTGAATCATATCAGCGGAACGAACGCGATCCTTTACGTCAAAGAAAACACCGATCCGATGCCGGTGATGCGGGCGATGGTGAAATTCGCCAAAGAGCAGCCGTTTTTAGTTCCAAAAGCGGCGGTCTTTGAAGGGCAGATCTTCGAAGGCGAGGCCATCGTGGAACTGTCGAAACTCCCGTCTCGCGAAGAATTGTACGCGATGCTGTGCAATCGATTGCAAACCCCGATTTCCAAGACGGCGTTCGCGCTCAATGGCATTATAACGAAGTTGTTGTACGCTTTAGAAGCGATTAAAACGGAAAAATCAAAAACTGAATAAAATCTTGGAGGTGTCACAAAATGACCAAAGAAGAATTGATTAAAGTTATCGAGGATATGAAGGTATCGGAACTGGCCGATTTAGTGAAAGCGTTAGAAGAGAGATTCGGCGTCTCCGCGGCTCCGGTCGCCGTAGCGGCGGTAGGAAATGCGGGAGCGGCCGCGGCAGCGCCCGTAGCGGAAGAACAAACCGACTTCAAAGTCGTGATTAAATCCTTTGGCGCCAACAAAGTCAACGTGATCAAAGTCGTTCGCGAATTAACCGGATTGGGACTCAAAGAAGCGAAAGACCTGGTAGAAAAAGCTGGTTCTCCGGATGCCGTCGTTAAAGAAAACGTCAAGAAGGAAGAAGCGGAGGATATCAAAAAGAAATTTGTTGATGCCGGCGCGGAAGTTGAACTGAAATAAGGTGACTTCAGTCTAAAAGAAGGGTATCAGGCTCAGCCTGATGTCCTTTTTTGCTTGTATATTACGAGAGGTGATAGGGTGAAATCTGAACGTTTCGGACGCAGAGAAAGAGTCGTATACGGTTCTATCCGTGAAGCCATTAAAGTACCGAATTTAATCGAAATACAAACCAGTTCTTATAAATGGTTCCTCGAAAACGGTATTATGGAGATATTGAACAAGTTTTCCCCGATCCGTTCCCAACCTCATCGAGGCGACCTCCGAAAAGATGAGAAGGGTTTTGTGCTGGAATTCGTCCAAACCAAGATTGGGGAACCCAAGGAAAACGAAGACGACTGCAAAGCCAAAGGCACGTCCTTCAGCGTTCCGTTGTACGTCACCGTTCGTATTTCCGATATCAATACCAATGAGATGAGAGAAGAAGAAGCGTTTTTTGGCTACATCCCGTTTATGACCGAAAGAGGTTCATTCATCATCAATGGGGCCGAACGCGTGGTCGTGAATCAACTCGTGCGGTCTCCCGGCATATATTTTGTGGATGAACCCAATACTCCCGGTACGCGTCCGATTTACGTCGCCCATTTTCTTCCCCAGCGTGGCGCATGGTTAGAGGTCATGCTCAATCCGAACAAACACCAGCTTCAAGCTCGTATCGACCGACGAAGAAAAGTGAATCTTCTGCTCTTTTTGAAAGCGGTCGGCTTTGAGATCAATTCTGAGTTTTTTTCTTATTTCCCCTATGAAGTTGAAATCTATGAGAAGAAAGACCTTGAAACCTACGAAGGCGCGATTTTACTCGATGAGATTAAAAATTCCGATGGCGAGACCCTCTTGGCGCGCGGAGAAAAGATCGTTAAAAAGATGTACGATCAAATTTTGGAAGCGGGAATCGAAAAAATCACGATCCTGAATCCCTTTATCCAGAAAACGTACGAAAGTATGGATGAGTCTTTGCAAGAGGCAACCGAAGACGAGGCCGTTATGGAGCTTTTCCGGAAGTTGAAACCAGGGGAAATCCCGCGGGTTAATACGGCTAAGAATTACCTTTATAACCTCTACTTCAGCGAAGAAAAATACGATTTCTCAGAAGTGGGGCGTTATAAGATGAATCGTCGGTTGGACACCGTCTATGAGCAATACTTGAGATTCCAAGACCCGACACAAAAGAATACTCAGAAGTATGAAGAAGAGTCTCAGGTTATCAAAAAAATGGATCTTCTGCTCGCGGCGATGCATTTGCTTGACTTAGAGAGGGATCCCAATCTAAGGGACACCAAAGACCATTTGGGCAACAAACGCGTACGAACCGTCGGCGAGCTCCTTCAATCGGAGTTTGAACGCGGTTTCGTCAAAATACAGAAATTGATACAAGAAAAATTGACCATATATAACACTTTGGATAAAGTCTCGGTTCAAAGCTTGATCAATGTTAGACCGATCATTATCGCGATGAATCAGTTTTTCGCCAGCAGTCAGCTTTCCCAGTTCATGGATCAGGTTAATCCGCTCTCCGAGCTGACGAACAAAAGAAGGCTTTCTTCAATTGGACCCGGCGGGTTAAAACGGGAGAGGGCGAAAATAGAGGTACGGGACGTTCATGACTCGCATTATGGCAGAATGTGCCCGATAGAAACTCCGGAAGGGGCCAATATCGGTTTGATCACCTCTTTGTCCACCTTTGCCACGATCGACCGGTTCGGTTTCCTCATCACACCTTACAGTAAAGTGGAGAAGGGAAAGGTGACTGAAGAGATCGTATTCCTTACGGCCGACCAGGAGGAATTGTACAAGATCGCGCAAGCGAATACGCCGGTAAGCGCGGACGGGACGATAATGACCGATCGCGTTGTCGTGCGCTATCATGGCGACATCCGCTACGAAAAGAAAGAGGAAGTACAGTTCAAGGATGTATCGCCGAAGCAAATGATCTCGATTTCCACCGCGTTGATCCCCTTTTTGGAGCACGACGACTCGAACCGGGCATTGATGGGGTCAAACATGCAACGGCAGGGCGTACCGCTTCTCAATCCACAGGCGCCGCGTGTGGGGACCGGCGTCGAGTGGGTAGCGGCAAGGGACTCCGGATACGTCGTTTTGGCTAAGTATCCCGGACAGGTATCGAAGATCGATGCGAAAAAGATCGAAATCCATCGTGCCGACGAGAATGACAAATTGATCTATGAAAAAAAGCAACCAGTGATCGACGTTTACCGGCTTGCGAAGTTCCAACGCTCCAATCAGGATACGCTCATCAACCAACATGCAATTGTGAAAGCGGGCGATTGGGTCAAAGCGGGAGAACCCATCGCTGATGGGCCGGCAACGGACATGGGCGAGTTGGCCTTGGGTAAAAACATCTTGGTCGCTTTTATGCCTTGGGAAGGGTATAACTTTGAAGACGCGATTCTGGTTAACGAGAACCTTTTGGCTCAGGATACCTTCACTTCCATCCACGTGGAGATGTACGAGGTAAACTCGCGTGAAACTCGACTAGGAGCTGAAGAGATCACTCCAGATATCCCCAATGTCAGCAAAGAACGGTTGAAAAACCTAGACGAGAACGGAATCGTTCGGGTAGGGGCTTTCGTCTCTTCCGAAGATATTCTGGTCGGTAAGGTCACCCCGAAAGGGGAAGCGGAGATCTCCCCCG
>JAAYCF010000207.1 GCA_012744415.1 Thermotogaceae bacterium | reverse complement strand
TGCGGGACAACCCATACATTGTTTTCATTTAGTCCCCACTTCTTAACAAAATTTTCTTTATAACAAGCAGATAGTATAAAAATGCCTTTAGAGTTTTTTACATTACTTTTAATACTGAAATACATAAGAATTTTCCTAAGCAGGTTCATTTCCGAAGAGAAATCCGGAACATGAATTGTGTGAAAAATCGGAATTTTCCTCTTTTTTAAACCTTTATCAATATAGCTTTCCCATCTATGGCCCATTCCATAGTATACAGCCTCTGGTTTTATTTTATCCACATACTTAAAAAGGCTTTTCGTTTTAGTTTTCATTCTGATCAAAGAAAGGAGGTACTCTTTTATCGAAGTATAAGTTGGAATTTCTAACAACCCGATCTGATTGGACTGCTTTAGCTTTCTCCATTGGTTTATTATTTCACAATACGAAGAAGTGATTACGTACAAATCGTTCGTTTTGGATAATTCTTTTGCCATCTCAAAAGCGTAAAGTGGTCCGGCGCCTTTACGATCTAAAGAAAGAATAAGTAATCTCAAACTATCACCTTAAAGTTTCTGGATTTTGAACCTTCGGATGATCGCCGTTCAAAAATCAAAAGGATTTTACCATATTATTCGATCAAATCGCTGATTAGACCTTAATGAATAAGTCCCCGGTATTGGAATAGAATCGAATAATGGTTTTTCACCAAAAACGGATAAATATGGTTCGTCTTTTTCCGGAGTTATTATCAAATGTTGTGGAGCAAACAAAACCGGGCGTTTCCTTCATAAATCCGTTAAGCGACGACATTTTCCATTCTCGAGCCATCGTGGTATGTCTTCCCTTCAAGCATAAACGGAATCTCTTTAATTCCTCGCAGTTTGCTCCACCCTTTCTCCACTTTTTGCGATAAATTGAACGTCATCGCAAAAGTCGTTTTCGGTTACCACTGTTCCTCATCTTTTTCGTCCTGAACCAAATGGTCAAAAAGCTCGATTCTATCGGATTTGTGGTTCTGATATGCTGGAAATGCGCCTTAGGAAAATCATATAATGTCGGCAATTCCTCCTTGCTCTTCTTTAGTCACATCTCGGGTTTGAGATATTTGTCCCCGAAGGTGTAACAATAAAAATCCCTTGTCGATACCCTGTTCAAATACAGGAGCGGCTGGAATGCTTGGATCTTCCGTTCTCGTTGATCCCTTTTTCGGTAGACGAACGTTCTTCCTTCTTCATCCCGTAGTGATTTGGTCTTTTCTATGTATTCGTCGCTTTCGTTCTTTAAAGCAAGACTGAGTATAATACTCGCCTTTTGTTTGGTAATTCTTCAAACTGTTGATGTTTTCTAATCCGTTTAAAATAATCGCTTCGTGTTCCTCTTGATTATTTCCATCTTTTGCTTTTTCCGCGCATTTTGATTATCGCTCTTACCTATTCAATTTAGATTCGCTTTTTAATAAAAAAATTCGGCGAATGATTTCCCGGTTTAAATAAACAAACAGTACTAAAAAGGCGATGTTTCCGATCAACAAGAAATATATCTCACTTAAGACAGATTTCAGTATAAAAACTATCAGGTATAAACCAAGATTGATTGTACTTATGAATAGGAATTTTTTTAAGTTGAAGAAAGTGATAGCATAACGTTTCTTTAACCACAAATAATAAAAAATAACCGATAAGACGCTGATTACACTTGAACTGTAGGCGATTCCCGCATGACCGAATGGTTTTAATAAGACCCAATCAAAAAATGCATTCAGCCCGATAAATACGACGGCCAGCCAATTAACGAATTTTATATCTTTTATGGAAATCAAGGTGTTTGAGATGAGCCCTCCAATCGGGGAGAGGATAATGATAACGCTGTAACCGATCAATGAAGCGCTAACCAGATCCGTTGATTGGCTGTCAAACGCGCCACGCTGGAATAAAATCCTTATGAGAGGTTCCGCCATCAGGATGACCCAAAAAGTCAGGGGTATCACGATGCGCATTAGATCGTTGTTCGTTTTTTGCATTCGCCGTTCGATCGCTTGGAAATCTTTCCGTGAAGCTGCTTCGCCGATTTCTGTGTAAGTGGTGGTTAGAAAACTACCCACGATAACCCCGTTGATCATCGCTAATAAAACGTGGGAATATCGGAGTGCAGAGATTCTTCCCGCCGGGAGAAAAGAAGCGAAGATTTTATCAACGATATTGTTGATCATCCCTGAACTGGAGCCGATGATCAGTGGTAATGCCAATTTGAGGGTTTGTTTGGCGGACGTGGAGAATCGGCTCGATGAGACGATTTCTTTCTTATCAAAAAAACGAAGAGAGTACAACCCCATAATCAGGGTCATAACTAAATACCCTACAACCCAAGTGAACACATAAGCCGCTTCCGACCATAACGGGGCTAAAAAAAACAGCATCGGAATCGCGATGATATTGAATATCAATTGAAAGGAAGCCATTTGCAGGAATCGGCGCTCGGCCCTTAAGACGGCTGTGAAGATGGAACCGAAACCGTGGATCAACGGCAAAACGCTTAATATGCGCAGCTTTCTCGCAGCGTAATCAAGAATTTCTCCCGAGTAACTGGGCGCAAAAACCTTGATTAATAGATCGGGAAAGAAAAAAAGAAGCGCGGAAAATAAAAGCAAAACGGCGGCCGCCAATTTCAACACTTGGGATGCGTAGCGTTTGGTTTGTTCCGGATCTTTCCCGTTTTTTACCTCAAGATACAGAGGAATCATCATAGTGCTCAAAGCGCCCGCGATGATACTCGAAAGATTCTCAGCGGGTTCCATCGCGATGATAACGGCGTCCAAGCGCCATGAAGTGCCAAATTGGGCGGCAAGCACCATTTCGCGGATGAACCCGAGCCCTTTGGACAACAAAGTAAAGCCGAAGATGAAGATCGTCCCGAACGCGACGGACTGAGCCTGGCCAGATAACCGTTTGATGGTAGATAATCGCTCTTTGATCGACACGTGTCTGAACCCCTTTTAACGCCCTTCAGAAAAAAATAAAAAAAAATACGGATAACGACGGAAAATAACTCATTTCTTTTCGGAAACAGGCAGTCCGAATGGAAAAGCTTTGTCTGATTATACCAGAAATGGAAGCGGTTGACATGGATCGGCGTTTTAATATATATTGTAATAGGGATAGATCGAGATAAGGCTGTCTGTCAGTGAGCGGGCCCTTAAATATGAAGAGCGTAAAGAGACAAAACCGGGCCAAACCGAGACGGGATGCCGAACTAAAGTTCGGCGCTCCAAAGCTCGATGAATGGCTGCTTCTTTTGTTTTAGCGGTATTTGCGCAGGATTGCGCGGGAGTGAGCGGGCCCTTAAATATGAAGAGCGTAAAGAGCCAAAACTGGGCCAAACCGAGACAGGATGCCGAACTAAAGTTCGGCGCTCCAAAGCTCGATGAGTAGCTGCTTCTCTTGTTTTAGCGGTATTTGTGCAGGATTGCGCGGGAGTGATCGGACTCTTAAATATGATGAGCGGTTAAGAGCCACATCGGAACGAAACCAGGACGAGATGCCGAACTAAAGTTCGGCGCTCCAAAGCTTTATGAATGGCTGCTTCTCTTGTTTTAGTGGTATTTGCGCAGGATTGCGCGGAAGTGAGTGGACTCCTAAATATGAAGAGCGTAAAGAGCCAAAACTGGGCCAAACCGAGACGAGATGCCGAACTAAAGTTCGGCGCTCCAAACAGGCGTGTCTCGCAAATCTCTTATTTTACGATATTAAAGTGAAGTTCGGCGCTCCAAACAGGTATGCTTCGCATATCTCTTATTTTTAGGATATATAAAGTAAAGTTCGAAGTTCTAAGACAAGCGCGATTAAGAACTATCGCGGTGTCAGAAATTTAGGAAGGTGATTTTATGAAAATTGCTGTCGTACACGACCCGTTTCGGTCAACGGACGAACAGAAGATGGTGGAAACCATCGCGGGCGTCTTATCCCGAAAGCGTGAGACAAAGCAAGTTGTTTTCGGTGACGATTTTATCCGAACCGTGAAAGCGTTCGATATGGTCTTTAACCTCTCTATTTGGGGAGGCAAAGAGGGGAGGCAAGTCCACGTGCCGGCGATTTTGGACCTGCTGGGAATCCCATATACCGGTTCGCCCGTCGTCACTCATTCCCTCTGTTTGGATAAGGTTCTTACGAAAATCCTCCTTCAAAAACACGGGGTTCCGACACCGGCTTACCAGTCTTTCGAGGTCGGGCAGCTTCCGGATTGTATCGACGGAAAGATGTTCGTGAAGCCATCCCGAGAAGGTAGCGCGATGGGCATTCATAAAGATTCCTTGGTCTCTGATCTTGAGCATTATCGTAAAAAGGTGCAAAGTATCCACGAGCGTTTTGGCGAACCCGCCCTGGCGGAAGAGTTTATCGAAGGAAAAGAGTTAACGATCGGTTTTTTGGGCAACAGCAATACGTTGGAGGTCCTACCGATCTTAGAAATCGATTTTTCTCATCTGCCCGACGATACGGAGCGCTTCTTCTCGTATAAAGTCAAGCACGAATTCGAAGAACAAACCCGTTTCTTTTGTCCGGCAAGGATCAATGATATGCTGGCGGGCGAAATACAGGATGCCGGTAAATTGGCTTTCAAAGCACTGGGTTTGAGAGACTACGC
>JAAYCF010000206.1 GCA_012744415.1 Thermotogaceae bacterium | reverse complement strand
TTCACTCTCATGGTGACGTTCTGCGGCGAGGCGTTGTTTCAAAGACGCCATCTTATATACCAAATCTCCGAAAGAAGGATGATAGGGTCCCGCGAGGACCTCCGTAACACGATCGACCGGGATATGCAATCCCATTCTAACGACGGGGGTGCCGGCTTGCTGACACATCAGGAGCCAATCGGAACACTGATCCACCGTTTCGAAAAGTGAAGCCGGCCGGTAGAGTCCTCGTAGATACAGGTCCTCCAGACCGGTTTGCCGGATCACCAGGGTCGGATGGACGCGCAGAAAATCGGGCCGGTATGACAGGGCGGCGGCGAGCGATTGCTCATCTAAACCTCTGGAGGAGCCATACATATGGGTCATCAAGTGAATGCCCAACTGAAACGGCTCGGTTCTTAGGAGCGCGAAGGCGTGGGCGATCTCCGCGTTGGTATAGTAACGGCGATTTTGACGCAAGGTGTTCTCGTCGAAGCTTTGAACGCCGATTTCGATCGTTTTCACACCATACCGGGCCAACCGTGAGATTTTTTCTTCGCTCAGCTCGTCCGGACGGGTCGAAACCCTTATCGATTGGACATAACCGGTTTCCACCCAGCCCAAAGCCCAACGAAGGTAAGCTTCCTGGGAGGCTTCGGAAATCGATGTGAAGGTACTGCCGTAGAAAGCGATCTCTATTTTTCCGGGAGTTGGCCCGAAGGTTCCGGAATGGGCTGTTCGAGAAGTCACATAGGTCTCAACGCGCTGATCAAGCTCATCGAAAGTCCTTTCGGAATCGTTTTCTGTAATCCCTTTTTGAGAGCAGAACAGGCAGCGACGCGGGCACCCCATGTAAGAGAGGAAGACGGGAATGATACAGAGGCCTTTACCGGAGCCCATCGGCTTTCTCTTCTGAAACCAGCAGCTTGATACCGCCTTCCGCCGCGTTCTGTTCCGCTTCTTTTTTGGTTCTTCCTTCCCCTCTTGCCAACAGTCTGGATTCGAGGTATACATCGACGATGAAGAGCGGGCGATGGGAAGGCCCGGAAACCGAAACCAACCGGTACTCCGGTAACAGACGATCGATCCCCTGCGTGAACTCCTGCAGCTTCGACTTATAGTCCAGGCAAATGACGTCATCAAAGACGTCCTGCAAATAGGGAAACAGCAAGCGTTGAAGGAGAAGACGCACGGGTTCCAATCCGGAATCGAGATAGATCGCCCCACAGACCGCCTCGAAGGCGTCGGCCAAGATCGAGTCCCGCTCGCGTCCTCCCGAATGGATCTCCCCTTTGCCTAAAAACAGGTACCGTCCCATCTCCAGTTCCTTCGCGGCGCGCGATAGAAGAGGCTCGCTCGCCATCACCGCTTTTATTCTGGCAAGAGTACCCTCCGCTTCGGAGGGATAGTCTCGATACAGTTTCTCGACGACGAGAAAACCGACGATGGCATCTCCCAAGAACTCGAGACGCTCGTTCGATTGGCAAGGGGGTTCTCCGCTTTTCACCGTTTGCTCATAAACCCAAGAAGAGTGGGATAAGGCCAGTTTTAAGAGGGAGAGATCTTTAAAAAAAACGCCCAATCTTCTCTGAAAATCGCTTAAAATCGCTTCTTCCGGTAGTTTTAGATCGTTGCCATTCTTCCTCATAATTGAGAAATTATAGCACGAAAAAAATTCAAAATCGCCCGATGACAGAGATGTTGCGATGAAGCGATGATTATGGTAAAATAAAGAGGCGATTGAGGGGGGTCGGTTTTTTGAAAAGGAAAATTAATTTCGATCTAGGGGGTTACACTTTTTCGTTTTTATCTGATGAACCGGGTGAAAAGATTCAGAAGATGAAAGCGGAGCTCGATAGCGAGCTTTCCCGTTACCGACAGCATATCGATTCAAATCCGGAAGAGGGGCTGAAAGAGGTTTTCGTGTTGATGTTGCTGAACCACGTGACGCGAGAAGCGCAACTGGAAGAAGAGGTCAAGCGCTTGGAAGAAAAAGTCGAAAGGCTCTCTCTGGATCTTGGCCACGGAAAACTGAACCGTAGCGATATGGTCGGGTAAAGGGACGCTTTGGCTGAAAAGAAACGTTCCCGCTTTTCCCCGAGAGAAGAACATGACGCATAACGAGAAAACCAGGAATTTAGTGATCCTTACTGGTTTATCTGGTTCTGGGAAAACGACCTGTCTTGGGTTATTGGAAGACATCGGTTTTTTTTGTGTCGATAATATCCCCCCCCAACTCTTGAAAGATATGATGTCTCTTTTCGAGCATATGGACGCCCAGAAGATGGCGTTGGTGGTTGATGCCCGTTGGAAACAACACCTCGATATCGCCAAAGAAACGATCCTGCAATACCGCAAAACCCACCCCGAAGTTGCCTTGAAAATAATATTTATCGAAGCTCAGGAAGCGCATATCATGAAGCGGTACGCGTTAACCCGCCGTAAGCATCCGTTGATGGATGGCGGCAGCATCGTAGAGGCATACCGCAAAGAGATAGAATTTCTCGCTCCGCTCAAAGAGATCGCGGACAATGTCATCGATACTTCCAACTGGAACACCCACGAGCTCCGCGAAGCCCTCAAGTCGATCGTGGTTTGGTCTTTTGAAAGCCGACTGCGTATTACGGCGCTGCGTGTGATCAGTTTCGGATACAAATACGGGATGCCCCTCGGAGCCGATTTCGTGGTGGATACCCGGTTTCTGCCCAATCCGTACTATCGACCGGAGTTGGCGCCTCTGAACGGACTGGATCCGCAATTGGAGGAATACTTCTCAGAATTTCCGGTCGTGTCCGACTATATCCAAACCATCATCTCGATGCTGGAGATTGCCTTGCATCGTTATGAAGAAGAAGGACGGGACAGCGTCACCGCGGCGATTGGCTGTTCCGGTGGGAAACATCGGTCGGTATTCCTTTCCGAAAAGTTGCGGGAGTTCTTTTCAACAGAGGGATTTTCCGTCTACGTCGAACACCGGGATATCCGGTTGTAGTCGGGTAAACTTACAATGAAAGATATCGTCGTAATCGGTGGCGGAACGGGCTTATCAACCCTTCTCAGAGGGTTGAAGCGCGTCCGGAATTTCCGGTTGACCGCCGTGGTGACGATCACGGACGAAGGCGGGAGCTCGGGCACGATACGCGAAGAGATGAACATACCGCCCCCCGGCGATGTGCGCAATAATATCGTGGCGTTGGCCGAAGACGAGAATCTTCTGACCCAATTGATCCGTTACCGTTTCACCGATACAGGCGTTTTCGAAAACCATTCGGTCGGCAACATCGTGTTGGCGGCGTTGACGAAAATATTGGGAAGTTTTCCCGAAGCCGTCAAGAAGCTATCCGACGTCCTCGCGATACAAGGAACGGTCTACCCGGTCAGCTCGCAAATTGTCCGGCTGATCGCGGTGAACGATCAGGGTAAAACCCTTATCGGAGAAAAAGGCATCGAGCAAAACACCGGAAAAATCGTCTATATCACCACGAATAAACGGTTTCCCGCGATCCCTGAGGTTATCGGCGCGCTGAAGAGCGCGCACGGCATGATTTTTGGTCCCGGAAGCCTGTATACCAGCATCATTCCGAATATACTGGCGGACGGCGTTCCGGAAGCGATCGCGTCAAACCCCTGCCGCAAAGTCTACATCGCCAACATCATGACACAGATGGGAGAGACGCTTAGCATGTCTCTTTCAGAGCACGTTTCCGAGATCGAACGCTATCTGGGCTCCCCGCTGGATGATCTCGTCGTCAATTCGGAAGAAATCCCGGATACGTTGATGAAGCGCTACGCAGAACAACGCGCCGAACCCGTGAAGATTGATTCTGCGGCCGTCCGTCGACGCCTTTTGATCGAAAAGCTCTTAAAGCTGGTTGTGGATGACCGGGATCAACTGCTCAAAGTCCGGCACGACGAAATAAAATTGGCAGCGATCATAAAACGAATCTTTTCGTGACTGAGGCGATAGTTTGAGCTTTTGTTCCACGATTAAAGAGGAATTGGCGATAGCGCCGTCCGAGGATTCGCGCTCCTGTCTCTTGGAACTTTTCGGAATGTTGAAATTTCGCGGGAGTATTCTGCTTTCCGGTAGCCATGAGGAAAAGAACCGATCCTACGTTTTTCATATCTCTCCCGTTTATGTCACCCGCCGCGTTTTGTCACTGCTGAAACGATTAGGATATCGGGATATTGAAGCCTCCTACGAGCTGCACCGTTACTTTGAACGTCAAAAGTCTTTCACGGTGACAATACCGATGGACGTTTTCAACAGAGATCTCTGGGAGCACTTCCGGATCGATTCCCGGACAGATGACTGGCAGTCGGTACTGAATCAAGATACGCTTTATATCGGCGATTTTCTGAGAGGGTGTTTCCTGGTGGGAGGATATATTAGCGATCCGAAACGGTTATATCACCTGGAACTGATCGAGAAGGAAAGTGATGGCGTCGTTCGATTTATCGCCGAAACGCTGAAAACACACTATCGCATGACACCCGGCATCGTTCTCTCGGCAAAAGGGTACAAGTTTTATATCAAAAGCGTCACCGATATGATTGCGTTGCTGGAACTGATGGGCGCGGCCATCGGGGCTCAAAAGATCGAGACGATCGCGGACCAGAGAAAGGTGAAAGCGGACTTCAACCGAACGATCAATTTCACGCTCGCGAACGCCAACAAAACAGCGCGTAGCAACTTCAAACAGATCTGGGCGATCCGCACGATTCAGAAGACGCTCGGACTATCCGCCCTGGATGCCGAGAGCCGGGAGATCGCGCAACTGCGTCTCAACAACGAAGACCTGAGCCTGAGTGAACTGGACACCTTGATGAAAAATCCAATCGGAAAATCAGCCCTATACAATCGCTTAAAAAAAATGATAAAATTAGCCCATCAATTGGATGAGGAAGAAGAATGAAATGCCCTTTCTGCAGTTATGAAGATACGAAAGTCGCCGATTCCAGACCCGCGGAAGAAAACAGGGCTGTTCGCAGGCGGCGCGTTTGTCCTGCTTGCAGCGCCAGGTTTACGACCTACGAACGATACGAGATGCAGCCGGTTGTTGTAATCAAGCGGGATGGCCGGCGGGAACGTTTCAAACGCGAAAAGATCCTGAACGGGCTTATCCGATCGTGCGAAAAGCGGAATATTTCAGAAGAACAGCTCAATGCCCTGGTGTCGGA
>JAAYCF010000205.1 GCA_012744415.1 Thermotogaceae bacterium | reverse complement strand
ATTTGCGGGATGCTGGAAAAACGTGTGCGGTTCTATCCGCGTTAATCCAAGAAAAGTAAAGCAAACGGGACAACCCATAGATCGGGGTTGTCCCGTTGTTCGAAGCGATCAGGCGACGCGTTTCGTCTTCCAGATCCCGCGGGCGTAGTATCGCCACAGAATCGCCGCTTCCGCTACATCCGCCGCGACATAGGCCAGGGTCACCCATATGAATCCGAGCTTCAACACCGAGACGGTTAGGAACAAGAAGGGAATCATCACAGCCCATCTTGAAACCGCGCTGGATACGACGTAGGGATAATTATAGCCCGCTCCGCCGAAACCGCTCGATAACCCGAAGGCATAAGCGAGCGCCACCATCCCCAACATACCGTAGGTCATGTACAAAACGCCGGCTTGAATGATCTCTCTATCGGTAACGAAAATTTGCATCATACGATCTCCGAAGAGCCAACAAACCAGAACAAAGAACCCGATGATGATCGTCACGATACGAGCCGCCCATCGGGTTGTATCCAACGCGCGATCAACCTTTTCGGCGCCAAGATTCTGCCCCACAATGGTTGAAGCACCCATCGAAACACCCATCAATGGCGTGAAGGCAATCCCCAAGATTCTCCCGGCGACGCCCGTAGCAGCGATGACCGAAGTTCCGAAGGTCGACACGAATTTCATCACGATAATCTGAGACAAATTGCGAGAAACGGTTTCCAACCCTGTGGGCAAACCGATGGTCAGCAGCTTTTTGTCCGTCTCCCAGTGCAACCGGAACAATCCTCTCACCGTCGGGCGAACCGGGTTTCTTTTCGAGAACAGATAGGCGAAACCAATTGAAAACGCGATCGATTGAGAGATGACCGTCGCCAGAGCCGCCCCGAAAGCGCCCATTCCTAAACCCGGAATCGATGTGAAGGGTACGGTCTCAAACATAAAAATCGGATCCAAAAAAACGTTCACCATGCTCGAAAAAAACATCAAATACATCGGCGTCTTGGCGTCTCCCATGCATCTAAGGATGGTATTCACCGAGTAGGAGGCGAACATAATCGGCAAAAAGTACAATCGAATATACCCGTAATCAAAGGCGGCTTTCGAAACGGCGCTGTCCTTAGTAAAGAAAGCGATCAACGGGTTAAGGAACATCGCCATCAAAACCCCCGCCAGCAAGGCCATGATAACCTTAAATGTAATCGTTTGCTCAATCGCGATCTGCGTCGCGCGCATGTCTTTCCGTCCATAGTTTTGCGTAATGACCGAAATCGAACTCTGCCCGATGATATCGTTCAAGGATCCGATCAGCCAAAAGATGCTTCCGAAGATCGTTACCCCCGCCAAGGCTTCTGATGAGATCATACCGATCCAAAAAATATCGACGAGGTCGTAGATCATCTGTAGCGTAAAACCCACCATGGTCGGTACGCTGAGCGCGAATATATGTTTAATGATACTTCCGTTTGTTAGATCCTTCATAATAAACCTCCATAAACACCTCTTGAAAAAAAATAACCGGGAGAACGACTCTGCCCGGTTATTCTACAACCATGAACCTTTCTTCATACGCGATCCCTTCGCTTCATAAGTTTCTGGCCCATGGTATGCCGGCATCGTCCGTGTCGTCTTGTTTCAGAACCCGTTCGGATTCGACGGGTACCCGACGATCCTGCCTATATATAAACAAATTCGTATTTTTTTTCATCGTTTCACCTCCCCATTATCCTGCGTTTCTTAAGCGATGCGTTCGCTTCTTAAAGCTGCGGTCCCCAAATAGGCAGCCTCGTAAATTTTTTCGACGATTCTTTCGACATCTCTTTCCTCTCTGGTTTGTTTCTTTCTTAGGAACTTCATCGGTTTCACCTCCATTTATCTATTTTCAAACAATTTTATCGATTCGCCTTAAGGCTATGTCAAGAGCCAAAGTCTGGGAACGGATGTAAAACTTATGAAAAAGGTGGGCTTAACCCCACCTCTTTTGACAGTTATTATACGATTGCGCGGGAGGAATAACCTGCGCCCCGCTATCGGTTAATCATGCGGATGCCATGCGTTCCGCTTGCGTTCCATTAGTGGTTGTTATCCATCCAGATTTTTTTGGCTTTTAGTACCGACAGCAAATTGAAGGATGGGTCCAAAGTACGCGTGACGTTATTGTCAAACAAAATCTCCTTTATGGTGTCATCCTGCAATAAAAAGAAGTAATCCCCCAGATGGAAATACCCGTAAGGCAGTTTGGTCGCCTTCAAGTACTTGAACATCTCGTCGAATTTGTTAATCCAATGATCCAGCTGCTCTTTTGACAAACGAATCGAGTAGGCGCCGGCTTTGATCTCGATGCCGTCATAAAGCTGTGTAACGCCGTTATGGTAAAGATAGATCCGCTGCACCATGATCACCGCATCGAAGGTGGTAAACCCCTTCGAAAACTTTTCTTCGTTTCTGACGACGATGGAAGCAAAGCCCCCCTCCGGAATATTCCCGACAATCTGCAGATTGGTAAAACTCAGATCCTCCGTACCGCTAAAAGCAACCACGGCAAGAAGCGCGCAAATGATAAGAATGAACCTGGTTTTCATGTTCTCCCTCCTGGATAAGTATTAATTATACAAGACGTAAAATCAAAACCCATTGATCTTCAGATCCGGACTCCCTGGAAACGGGCAAGACCGCTCGAGTCAAAGTCTTTTGAACCCCTCCGCGACGGGGGGATTGGTAACCGGTTTTAATGGCCACTGTGCGCAGCCACTTGAGAAGCGTTAAACCGGAGTGCGTTACCGTTCGATCCCTGATAACTATTTACGTTCGATACGCCGAATGACCGGCATCGGCTATAAGATCGATCGGAGATGAAAAAAGACCCGATTCGGGTCTTTTTAACGAACGCCAGGATGATCGGCGTTAGAATCCGTAAGCGGCGATATAACCCGCTTCTTCGAGTAGTTCCTGACCTGTTTTAGACAAGGCAAACAAAAGGTAATCCCTCACTGGGCCGGTGCCCGGAAATCCTTTGGTAACGTCGATAAACAGATACAGTGGTCTGGAAATCGGATAGGCGGAAGACAAGATGGTTTCCCGAGAAGGCAATACTCCTTCGACAGTTAGTGCCTTGACTTGTTCAGTCACATAACCGATGCCGACATACGCAATCGCGTACGGGTTGCGCCCAACGCTTTCTATTTCCAGTTGAGTGGATTCAATCAATCGAATTTGCGGACTCATCTTTTCTCCACCCAACACTTTTTCGCTGAAGATTTCGAACGTCCCTGAAGCCGTATTCCTTGAATAAGCCATGATCGCTTGCTTCGGAAGATTCGGATCGATTTGGTTCCATGTTTTGGCCTTCCCGGTATAGATCGCTTTCAAGTTATCGATCGAAATGGAATCGATACCCAGTTCTTTGTTGACGATTAACGCGATACCGTCGTACCCGACGATCACCGGCATGAAGTATTTTTTTTCCGTCGCCATCTTCTCGATCTCCCCGGTCTTCAACCACCGACTAGAGTTGGCAATATCGCAGGTACCGCTGAAAAGGGCGCTGATACCGGTCGAAGAACCCGCGCCTTCCAACGTGATCTCCAGTTCGGGCTTTAGCGCGGACAGATGTTCAATCCATACCTGTGCGATCGGAAAGATCGTGTTCGATCCTTTGATGACCAAGGTGGCAGTAAATCCTAAAACGGTGAAACATAACGCCAAAATGAGCAATAGACTTCTTTTTTTCATCTTAAAAACCTCCCTCGATTAGTTTATCGAACGGATTATATATCGAGGGTGTTCAGCGAATCTTGAGGATTGTCAGGATATATTAAGGCAGGTTCTTTCGAATCCATTCCAAGGCTGGATCGATCCCCATTTGGTACTCCATCACCGTTCGAGCGACCGGAATATCCGGTTCCAAAGAACGCGCGTCATTTTTGGAAACATCCGGACGGACGAACTCTTTGGTCGAAACCGTCACTTCGAAACAGGACTCAGGTAAAGAAAATTCCAAGATATCTCCGTAACAAGTCGGGGCGTTACCGGTGGGTTCTCCGATTGTTTGGGCCAACCCGTTATCTTTAAGCAAAACCGCGAAATAATTCGCAGAGCTGAACGTTCGATTTGAAGTCAAAATTAATACGTTGCCCCGAAAAACGCGATCGGGGTCCACGGCTCCGGATACGCGAAGTTTCCCTCCGGTAAACCCCATCCTTATCCATCGAAAAAAAAGACTGAGCGAGGTGAGGCCGCGTACTTTGCGTAGGGGACCCGAAGCGCGTATATGAGCCGTATAATCGATGATCTCCGATTTCGGCAGGTGTTCTAAGAAGGCGTCGACGACACTCGAATCTCCGCCCATATTCTTTCTCAAATCGATAACTACCGTCTGCGCTTTCTCGCGGGCGACGGCCTCAAAAAAATCCGCGACGCTCTTCTCGTATTCGGCCGTAACGGTACATTGATCCAACCAAAAGTAACCGAAGGCGCTCGTCCGGCCCCCGTAGCCTTCCACCCATGCGAGAGACCACCCTAACCACGCTCTGGGTTCCTTTTCAATGTTGACGGTATAAGCCGGTTGCATCGGTATGATCTCGTCTTTGACCACACCGAACGGGTCGGTGATCGATAGGGTCGCTCCTTTTGATTCTTTCATCATTTCGTTATGGGCGTGCGTTTCAAACAAACCGAGGGTATAAGCGTAAGGCAGTAGATCGCTGATGCGGCATTTAAGCCATTCTTCGTTTTCGGTTGACAGGTAGTCTTTCATTTTGTCCAAGATTTGTTCGGGGGTATACCCGTTCACACGGACCACGCGATCTCTGGGATGAAGGGTTTCAAATTCTGATCCCTCGTCTACCTGCCCGATAACCAAACCATCTTTTAGCCATTCGAAGCTGATCGGCAACCGATCGATTTCGACATCGCCAAACCTCTGGGGCAGGTATCGCAAAAAGGTATGCGCATCGTGTAGCGAGGCAGTGAGGCGACAGTACTCCCAATAGAGCCATAAACGCGGAATAAATTCCGAACTCGTCCGAATCGCGTAGTCATTTAGACGCTCTTCGACATCGATCGCGCGTTCCGCCAATACCTTTCGTTTTTCGGCGGTTTGAAAGAGCGGATGGACTTCTTTCAATATCGCGACAAGGACGCGCAAGTCTGATTTAGCCGATTCCAAAGAAAGATACTGGGGTACCACTGAGTTTTGAGGACCGTTGATGAGAGTGTCGCCGTAAAGCGCGTTGATTTCAGAGCGGGAGACCACGATGATATCGGTAATCCAAAAGATAAACCAGAAAGCCAAAAAACAGAGGACAACCAAGAGCACAAGCCGGGAAAAAACACGATATGAGCGTTTCCGCTTCATACTCCCACCCCCTTGTGAGTGGTATCATTATACGCCCATTATAAAAAAAACCGGGAAAAATATCATTCCCGGTTTTCAATAAAAAGCGCTCTTATTCATTCTTCATCCTTCCCCTCTCCTCCTATATGAATCTCGGCCAGGGAAGGGTCCATATCTCAGCCATTTTCTTGTCCATCTCTTTCTCGAACTGTGACCGAAGCAGTAAGCGTTCAAATCGGTTCTGTTTTTCTTTTCGTTTGTTGCCCATCTTTGACACCTCCTTTTTCATTTAATCCGGTTAAAACATTCTTTGGTCGAAATTAACCATTATGCGGGAATCAACCTCAGACTGTATCTTTGCCACTCGCTTTCCAATCGATTCGTCTTTGCTGTCGAAACGCTCTTTAATCCATTTCATCTTTATCCCTCCTTTTTTGATGGTTTCCTGTTCTTCTCTCTTAATCGTTTGTTAAAACAACCGTTGGTTTTGAACGTTAAAATGATCTTGATCGGCCTGGGCGTGTATGAGTGCAATCTTTTTTTCGATCTCTTTCTCCCGTTTGAGCCATTTTTCTTTAAACCAGTTCATAACGATCCCTCCTTTTTTGTTTGTTCGCAGATATCTTAACTTTTAGGCTTAGAGCGATGTCAATAGTCTGGCATCGCCAAATCCTGTAAACATTTCGAAAAGGGTGGGGTTAAGCCAATGGTTTGACGGAAAGAGAACGGGTTTCAGCGGGAAGCCTCTTCCGTATTGATTCCGAAGGTGTTTTCAATTTGCATGCTCTCACCGAGGGAGCGGGTCACCCACGATAGGCTTTTGATATTGAAGGTATACTTCCACTTGTACGCCGAGAGGAAAGCAGTGATCGGACCGATATTCTCCGATGTCAGGTCTTCCATGGCCAAGGTAATATGAGGAATCCAGCGATCGGGGTGATATCGCTTGTTGGGCAGAACGGCGACAGGATTGACTGCATCCCATATCTGCCGGTGAAAGGCCTCCATATCTGTGTTCATCATCACGGCGATGTAAAGTACCGGCCGCTTTCCCGAAAAGAGACCCAGCCCGTTGGTGCGACAGCGCAGCGGTTGAAGCCTCCGGGCAAGCGTTTTACAAAACACCTGAGGGTCATCCAAACAATAGTGTTCGGCATAGTTCCAGGTGATGTGCGGCGTGCCCGTCAACTTCACCCGTTCGACGCTGAACCGTTCGCTCAACTGGTTCCAAAAGAAAAAAATTTCTTCACATAAAAACGGCGGTAAGATAGAGATCAATCCGTTCAAATTTGAGAGACCCCCGGGATGCTTTTTTTAAACCCCTCTAAATCTGCCCCTCTTTGGCGGGCTAAGGCCGTTATGATGGGTCCGATTATCGATTATACGCGTTCACCGGACAGTTTGGTATATAATAAAAGGATTTTTTAAGAAATGAGGTGTTCCGT
>JAAYCF010000204.1 GCA_012744415.1 Thermotogaceae bacterium | reverse complement strand
CTTTCTGATGCGTTGACCAAAGCGAAGATCGTCAACAGCAACTATATGTTGTCCGGTTACGCTCTCGAAAAAACGAACCTTGAATATGAAAAAGCGATAATCGAATCGACAAATAAAGAAGAAGAGTTGAACGCGGAAGTCTCCCGGTTGAACGGGTTATCCGATTATCTGCGCAATTACGTCCGATCTTACTATACGGAGGTCGTGATCGGGTATTTCGATATGCGCATCGCGCAAATAGCCGCGGAAGCCGCTCAACTAAGCTACTTGAACACCAAAATCGATTACGAGCGGAAAACGGACTTGCTGCAAAAATCGATTCTGTCAGAACCGGAATGGAAGGAATCCGAAATCAGTTTAAACGATGCGCTGGACGCCTATGAGAAAGCGGATATCGACTATAAGAACAAGGTATTCGAGTATCAGCGCTGTACCGGATTGGATGAAAAAACCGTCGTTGATATCCCCACCCCGGACTACACCCGGTTTACCGTCAGCGAAGAGGCGTGGCAAAAAACCCACAGGGATCTTCGGAACGCCACCCTTTCATACGAAATCGCGAAATATGCCGTGGATACCTTGCCTTCCGCCACCTCCGCCTACAATCGGAAAATAAAAACCCATAACCTCAAGCAGAAAGAGGTTGCCTTGAAGATCGCTCAGATCTCCGCTTTGGATGAGAAGAAAAAGACGGAACAGACACTGTTCTATAAAAAAAGACAGATAGAGAACGCGCAGAAACGCGTCGCCATCGCCCAGGCGGAGATGCAGGATATTCAGAACCGCTTCGGAAAGGGGTTAGTGACCGAAGTCCAGATTCATACCCAGCAGATCTCCTTTTTAAACGCGCAGAAAACCCTTTTAACCAATCAAAGCGAGTATTGGAGCGCCTTTTTCGACTATATCATCGCGATAGCCCTGCCGCTGGATGATGTGTTGAAATCACTCGGAGAGAAATAGTGTGAAGCGAATCATCTTCGTATGGCTCGGATTATTTATCCTCGCGTTTTCGGCTTTTTCATCCGTACGCCAGGTACTGGACGAGTGGTTGAATAAAGACCTTTCCTATCAGAAGCTTCTAACCGAGCAGGTTTCGGCCGAAAGAGCGATGGCGGAGTACGAAGGATTCTTCCTCCCTTACCTATCGATCGGAACCGGATCCAGTGGTTTTGTTTTCGATGAGTCGGGATTGAAAACCGGAGAGATCGCGCTTAATGCGGATTTCCTGCATATCTTGGGCGCGCGTGTCGGTATTTCCCTGCCCTACGGGTATACGCGCGCGGGAGACCAAACGGGATGGGGGTTTGATTCATTCGTTCTCACCGCCTCGCGCGAACTTTTCCCGCAAGAAGAGACGAAAAAGCTAGAGTTGCAGGCGGCTTCGTTGAAAGCGGCGTTTTCCCTGAATCAAAGACGATGGACGGTTTTCACGGATCTGGTTCAATCTCTCTTCGATTATCGGCACACCACACAATTGTATGCGGCGATGCTTGAAAAAGTCGAGATTTACCGACGGTTTTGGGCGCAGGAAAATGAACGTGTCACCAAGGAGTCTTATTGGAAACAGGTATTGACTCTGGAAAAGATGGTTCAGGAAACCCAAAGCCTACTCATAGACTACAAACAATGGCAGGTTTACAGCTCTTCCGAGATCGAAGCCTTTTATGAAGAGATCATGACACTCATCCCGTCACATGCCGCCCAATGCGATACGGGTGCTTTTCGGGCGCGTCTGGATCTCTTGGCTCTGGAGGTGGAGGTTAAAAGCGCTAAAAAGACCGGGGATTTTTGGTATCTGCCCTATCTCCCGAATCCTCAGTTTTCACTCAGCGCGCGGTTTGATATAGAATCTCCGTCGCTTTCTTTGATACAACGCATCTCCTGGTCTCTGAGCGTAAAGATGGATATTCCCCTTCTAGATCGCGGGGAGAGGGAGCTGGAAGCATTGAAACGGAAGCGGAACCGGGATCTCAAAGTCCTCGAGTACGCCCAAGCCGTCGCTTCATTAGAAGACCAGATGGAGAAACTTTCTCTTAAGCAGCGTGCTACTCTGATCGAAATCGAACTGAAAGGGTTGGAAGTCGGACAGAGTTTGGAGAGGCTTCAAAGAGACGAACGGCTGCAAAAATTAGGTTACTTGACCGAGAAAGAGTACCGGATCTCCTATCTGGATCATCAGGAAACGGAATTGGAATACGAAAAGGTTCAGCAGAAGCAGATTATCGGGCAACTGGAACTGTTAAAAGCGTGCGATGCCACGTTCGGAGGCTTATAAAATGGAGATGAAAAACAAGAATAAAACACGTTGGGTTCTTTTAGGGTTAATGATTGCAGGGGCGGTCGTGGCCCTTTTGCTATGGGCGTTCTACTTCAACAAACCCAAGACCCAGAATCGGGCGAACGACAGTTCGATCTATCAGTTGGAATACACCGTTCGCAGAAGTTCGGTGGCGGATTATCTGGAAATCGTCGGTACGGTCGATGCTCCGATCTATCAGGTGGTTTCGTCGGTTTCCGGAGCTTTGAAAACCTTTGATATACAGGTAGGCGACCGGGTGTCGAAAGACGCGACCATCGCGGTGTTGGACGATATACAGTATCGGCTGAACTATCTGGAGGCGAAAGTCGATTACGAAAACGCGCTATACGACTCGCCGATCTCTCTTGAGCAAAAGCAGCTCCAGTTTCTCATCGCAGAAAGGAATCTGAAGAACGCGACGGTTAGAAGTCCGGTTTCAGGGATTATAACCGAAGTGAGCGCCCGAGAAGGGGCGAACATCTCTCAGAACGGGGCGATTTGCACGATTGTCGAAGATGACGCGCTCTTCGTTCAAGGCTTTTTGGATGAAGTGGATATTCAAAAAGTACGAACAAGCCAGAAGGTTCTCTTTGAATTCAAATCCTTTGGACTGACCTATGAGGGGAAGATCGCGAGGATAAGCCAGATAGCGAATTCCGAAAGCGGCATCGTCGTGATCCCGGCCGAATTCTCTTTCAACGACGACCCGAGGAAAAAAGGAATCATTCCCGGACT
>JAAYCF010000203.1 GCA_012744415.1 Thermotogaceae bacterium | reverse complement strand
TGAGGTTGTCAAAAACGAAAGACTCGCGTAAGCTGACGATATCCTGATACGTTTCTTCGATCTGTTCTTTCAATAAACGGACTGTTTGATCAGAGGTTTGCGCTTTAGCCCGTTCGGCAAGATTAACGGCCTCCGAGACCTGTTCGACGATGAGAGTCAACTGCTGAAGCTGCTCCAGAAGAGTGTTTGGTAAAGTCTGTTCGACGGCCCTGAGGGTAGAGTTCGTGAAAAGACCTGTAAATATGACGATCGATAACACCGCGATAACGGTTATCCATTGTGACAATCGCGAGATCCATGAGGCGGTTTCGCGCATCAGGGCCCCTGATCTAAAACCATACCCTGTTCGGAATAAAAGCGAAGCGCGCCGGGATGGAGAGGAATGGAGACACCATCCAGCGCCGTATCAAGTGTGATGGAGGCTCCTTGGGCGTGACCGGTGTTGACGAGCGATAGGACGCCATTCGACCAGAGGCTTTCGGTGAGGGCGTAAGCCACCTCTTCGGGGAGATCCTGATGCACCACCAAAAGCGCATAAACCTCGATCGTCGGCGTCTGTTCGATTCCTTCGTAAATCCCTGACGGGATATTTCCGGAGAAGAGATAAGGGTGCTGCTGATGAATGCGGTCCGCGACGATCTTGTCGATGGGGACAAGCAGGTAGTCAACGGAAGAGAGCCGTTCGATAGCGGGAACCGGTATTCCCGCCATCAGGCAAAATCCCTGTAATTCATTTTTAATAAAACGATCGACCGTAAACTCCGGTTTTAGGTAAACGGGTTTTAGATCGGTTTCAGAAAGCCGATGGGCATCCAACAGAATTCGCATCACCGTTAAGGTGCCCGAACCCGCTTCATCCAAAGAAATCATCCTTCCCTTTAATTGCTCGAACGAACGGATTTGCGCGTCCTTTCGAACGACGATTTGCATTTTTTCCGCGTAGAGACTGGCGATCGCGCGAACGGGCGCCGGTTGTGTCAACCCTTCAAAAGGTCCTTCACTTGAATAGGCCCAATAGGCGACGTCGGCTTGGATCAAGCCCGCTTCCGTTTCCTTCGATAACAAAGAATAGATATTGGCGACAGACCCCCCGGAAGTTTGGGCGATGAAGAGCGTTCCCGGGATGGTGTCGGGTTTATCGACGCCCAAAAATCGCGCGGTCAATCCCTGAGCGATCAATTTTCCGATCGGATAATAGACTCCCTGCAATCCCCCCGTTCCGATTCTGAATAAAGAGAGAGACTGTGTAAAAAAAACACTCGTACCGAAAATAAGGCAAAAAAGAAAAACGATGATTGTTTTCATACTGATTACATTCCCCTTTAAGGTGAAAAAAAGGCGCTCGGAAGAAAAGCGTTCGATTTATTGCCGATAATGAGAAGGGAACAAGCCATCTCAGATTATTATAGCATACAGGCGAATAGAAAATGTGGGAGAGAAGGCGGCTCGTTTCGGAGTGTTCGGTTCGGATCGCCCAATAGGCGGGGCGCTCCCCGAAAGGCGCGCAACGCAAGTCGTTCCGAAAACGGGGACTTCAAGGAAAGTCGCGCACGGTTGTGGTATCATCCAAAGGGAATACTTTTTCTCAGGCGCCTATACACATTTTTTAATTTTGATATGGCAGGTGGTGAGTTTATGAGGGTCACTATGTTGAACGGGTCTTTAAAGGGGATACACGCGGAGTTTGACGCGAAATTGGAGAGGATAGAGGCAAACCTGTCGAAAAAACCCGATGTGGAAAAAGTGGAAACCTTCAACCTGAAGGAGATGGATATCAAACAATGCGTCGGGTGCTTCAACTGTTGGGTTAAAACCCCTGGGAGATGCGTCATCAAAGACGATGCAGAAAAAACCCTGATCTCAACCATTCGCTCCGATGTGGTTATCTTCGCTTCCCCTTTGGTGATGGGAATGACTACCGGTCTTTTGAAAAGGTTGAACGATCGCTTCTTACCGTTGATCCATCCCTATTTTTCGGTTGTCAATGGAGAGATTCATCACCGGTATCGGTACGATACATATCCGCAAATCGGCGTTTTGTATGATCCCTCCTCAGAAGACACCCACGAAGATATCGATCTTTGCCGGATAATCTACGAAAGGCTTTCGATTAACTTCAAGTCACGCCTGGCGTTTTTCAAATCGCTCGATGAAGCGGAAGGAGGGGATCTGTTGTGAGTTTCCTGGCGATCAACGGTTCTCCCAGAGGAAAGGTTTCGAACACCCATCAACTCATCACCTACTTCACAAAGGCGATGTCCCCTTCGTTTTACAAGATAGCGCATCTTAAGGAGTTTTATAACAAGAATCAATACGACGCGTTGATCGAAGAGATGAAAACCTACGAATCTATCCTGATCGGTTTTCCGCTTTATGCCGACTGGACTCCGGGGTATGTCAAAGAGCTTTTCGAAAAGATGGGGGAACGTCGCGCGGAATTAGCAGGGAAGAAATACCTGTATCTTATTCAATGTGGATTCCCCGAATCCCATCATTGCCGCTACGTCGCGCGTTACTGCGCGCGCTTTACGGACAGAATCGGCGGCGTGTCTATCGGTTCTATCGTTCGTGGAAACTCCGAAGGTGCGCGGTTGATTCCCGAGACATTTTTCAAGGATTCCAAGATACTCGGAGAGTTAGGGCGGATTTTCGAGACGGAAACGCGACTGGACCAGGGGTTGTTAGAAGCGATCGCAAAGCCGGAAAAGCTTACTAAATCAGGTTTAACCCGCATCGCCCTCATGCAGAAACTGCCCCTAGGAAATGGATACTGGAATTCGCAGCTCAAGAAGAACGGCGCGTTTGAGAAACGATTCGATAAACCTTATGAGGAATGAGAAGGTGATTGATCGGGCGCGTTTTCCGGCTCTCGATTCGCCCGAAAAAAAGCTTTCTGAAAAGGCGCGCATAGGTAACGAAAAAAGCGGCGCAAGAACCCTGAAGGATTTTTGCACCGCTATTGGTGTTTCCTAAATCGCGCGAAACGTTCCTATCGACTTTTTACCCTATGCCTTAATCCTTGTATTATGCTTTCAAAGCCTCATTTTCTCGGCAGGATATGTCTTGGGCAACAACGCATTTTTTTACTCAAGAGATGTTAACGAACCACCCGAATGCGCTCGACCACCCGTGACAAAAGGCTGTAAGTCACGTCGAACGTTTCGTTTCCATATTGGCAATCGATGTAAGGCAACTGCAGAACCATCTCGAGGTACTGCACATCTTCGGGTGGAACGGCCGGCGAGATATCGACGTCATTCTGCACGGTCAATCGTAGCGGGTCCAGGTTGCCGAAGAAGTAGGCTTTGAACGCGCTGCGCTCTTCTTCGGTGATCCCGGAGGTATAGTTGGCGATTTGGCCGGCGGAGGTGTCCACCGGAATCCAGCCGTATTCCGGAAGGTAGAACTCGGCCCAAAAATGCGTCCCCAGGTGATCCGAGAAGAGCTGGAAGCCGCCAGTCGTGCGCGCGGGAATACCAATCGATCGACACAGCGCGGTAAAGAATATCGACTGGGACCCACAATCTCCGTACCCGTTTTCCAACACGACCACGCTTTCCGGAATCCCCTCGGCTTCATAGTAGACGTGAGCCATAAAACTGTAATAGATATGGTCGACGACATAGTCGTAGATCAGTCTTGCCTGCCGGTAGGGATTGGTTTCGTTTCCGACAATGCGAAGCGCCAGTTCCCGGAACCGTCCGTCGAAAGTGATATTGCCCGCTGACTTGGTATACGTTTGGTACAAAGGAGAATCGGTGTCATAAGTTGCGAGACGGTTTTCATCGATATCGAAATGCTGCTGGTAGCGAGTATAGGTATAAGCGACACGGATATCAAGCGGATCCGATACCGTCTCCATATCAAAGCGCAGGTACAGGTACGCGATATCCCCGTCCACGATAGGGTAGCCTTGAACGGCTTCCTGCGGTTGAATATCCATAAACGAGATATTGTTTTGATAGGAGCTTAAAAGCGGCAAAGGTACCCATAATTTAAGGAATCCCGCGTCCGGCAACTCGTCTTTCGGTACGGATATCGAATAGTCCACATAGATGGTTCGCGGCTTAAAGTAAGGCGTAATGCGGGGTTTGAACGTATCTGTCAACTGCGTCACGGAATTGTATTCTTCTAAAAAGGCTGATACGAGAGGTCTTGTTTTTTCTGTCCATTCGGGATGGCGCGCCTGCAGTTCCGGATCGCGATAAAAAAGGTTTTGTTCAAAATCAGAGAAAAAGCGGAGCCCGTCTTCCGTTTCCAATCGTTGTATCTTACGCGTTTCAACAAAATCCACCACTTCTTGGTCTGTGGAGAGGTGGGGATAGTAGGTTTGAATGATTTTTTTGGCTTCTTCATACGGGATGGAGAAATCGAAGCCCGTTTTAAGTTCGTTTTTTTGGAACAGAGACGCTTCGCTGAAATGGAGACCCGTAGCATAAATGAAAGAAGAGATCAGTAGAATGGCAGTCAATACCCAGTATCGTTTTAGCAAAGTCTTTCACCTCGTAAAAATTTTTTGGTATGAAAAGATTATAGCACGAGGATTTGCGAATAGCAAACAGTGGTGCAAGAGGTTTTCGATTTCGAGCGCTCACGCTGAGGGACGGATTATGCTTTGATTGTTACGAAGGGCTCACAATGGAAGGGGCTTTTCTGATGCAAACCGAGCGAAAAACACGAGGATGGGAAGGTAGCTCGTCAGCGAGAGGGTATCACCGCCCTTGCCGCAAAAATCATTCACGACCGCTCTTCGTTGCTTTTGGGCGCGGCGTTCTCGGTGTTTCGGAACGACAGGATAGCGGAATAACGAAAACGCGGCTACTCGGAGATTATTTCGTACCTAAAATATTACCAGACGGCAACCGCCACATAAGGGGGCGCACCAGGCAAAATATTGAGAATTGTATTGCGGGTCAGCGTATAGATCGTTCCTCCAACATCATAGAAAAAAAAGTCTCCATGGGTACTGTCCCAGACGCTCGCCTGATACCCCGAAAGCACGTCGAAGTCCTTTTGTGTTCCGTCTGCATAAGGCCCGTATTGATCGTAGATGCCCGGAGCCGTGTAGATCCTGAGCCATACGATAATCCCGCCGCCGCAATCATTTTTCAATCGTAAAATGTAACCTGTCGACGTCGGCGTGATGGAGCACGAAAGGGCAGAAAAAAGCGCAACCAGTAACAGAAACGCAGTCATAATCAGGAATGACCTCATCACTATTTTCACAGCCTTCCCTCCCTTCTGTATGGAAAATGAAGATCGGTATATCGGACTGAGAATCGCGAATTATAATATTATACGCCTTTAATGATGATGTTTCATAATTGTTCGATCACTTGTAGACGGTAACGTTGACCAGGTAAAAAAAACAGAATGCGAACCGCTCCGGGGTATTTAAAAGCTTTCGTGAACGTCGGTTTCCTATCTTAAGCGAGAACAGCCAGCCCATGGGGAAAGGGATCAGGGGGTGATCGTCACCGTAATCGTAAGGCCTCCATAGTAGTTGAAGACCACTCTGCCGGTAATGTGCCACGTGTCATTCAGAGTCGCATCACGTAAATACGTACTCGTGCTTTGATTGAAAACGCGGACGTAGTCGGTCGGTGAGAACTCTGAATTGGTGAAGGTTCCTCCTGGGCCGATGTTAACCAACCAATGGCTGTTCTTGAAGATGGCGACGGTGTTGGTCAGGTGATGGTTATACAGAGTCACTGAATAGACAGGGTCCGAGCCTGATTGGATCGTGCAGCTGATGGCGGAAGTAACGATGCATGCGAGGATGAGAGACGGGAGCAACACGAGATAGTATACTTTCCGTTTCATGGTTTCCCTCCTTTATCATGCCAAAAATTACGAGAACCAACGAACTCGGTCGGTTTGGAGCGTTACTAACTCAATATGGAAACGTTGTTTTCAGGCGAAACAATACTGAAGTAAATCAAGCCAAACATAAATACCGCCGCCGACGTGAACGTCGGCACTCCACAAACACCGCTTATAATTTGCGTTACGATTGTATCTTTCGGTTTATTCCGAACGATATGCCAGGAAACCGCGCTCATACTTTATTCCGGAGAGCGTTCCTGTTATCTCGATATTTCCGTCATAAAGGCTCTTAGAAATCGATATTGACGACCTCTCTTGTCGAGGAACCCGGGCTTGCTTTCTTACGAGGAAGTCGAGAGGGTATACTGACATTTTAACATAATTCTTCCGATTGGGATCGCGCCGAAAATGATCCGTACCCCCGTTATGGTATACTTCTTCCTGAAACGGTTTTCAGAAACCCTTGCCTGTGTACTGGCGGCGGTATCGGCTATCCCTTTGCGAAAGAAAAAAGGGTTGCGAAGCGGGCCCGTAAAGTGGTTCGTCGATGAGAATCAAGAAAACGGATTCTGAGGTGAAAGGCATGGATTTGACAGCGCAAGAAAAACATCCGCCATCGATAATGATCGTTGATGATACGCCTGCGAACCTCGAACTGCTGGCCGAGATGCTGTATATAAAGGGGTATCGCGTCGTACAGTTTCCGAACGGAGCCACGGCTCTGGCGGCGGCGAAGAAGAACCCCCCCGATTTGATCCTTCTCGATATTATGATGCCTGAGATGGATGGGTTCGAAGTTTGCCGCCTGTTGAAGCTGGAAAAAAACCTCGAAGAGGTACCGGTGATTTTTATCAGCGCCCTTGACGATGCGACCAATAAAGTCAAGGCCTTTTCCCGGGGAGGTGTGGATTATGTGACCAAACCCTTTCAGGAGTCCGAGGTTTACGCCCGAGTCGAAACCCATCTCAAGCTACACCGTGCCCTGTCAGAATTGGAACGTCACAACCACCACCTCGAAGACCTTGTTCGCGAAAAAGTCAGAGAGATTTCGGAAGCCCAAATGGCAACAAACCTCGCTTTGGCGAAACTAACGGAGTGCCGGGACTATGAGACGGGAAAACACATCGAACGCGTTCAATCTTTCTGCAAAATCCTGGCCGAAGAACTGCAGAGACAGTCTAAAGATGAAGGGATCATCGACGAGGCTTTTATCGAAAACATTTTCTTAGCCGCGCCCTTGCACGATATCGGAAAAGTGGGTATCCCCGATAAAGTGCTTTTAAAACCCGGAAGCCTCTCCCCCGAAGAGTTCGAGATCATGAAGCGGCATGTGGATATCGGGGTCGCCACGCTGCAGTCTTTAAAGGACAACTACCCAGAAAACCCATTCATACAAATGACGATCGATATTACGAAATATCATCATGAGAAATGGAATGGCGCCGGTTACCCGTGCGGGATAGCAGGCGAAAGCATCCCCCTTTCCGCGCGTATTATGGCCGTCGCAGACGTCTATGACGCGTTGCGCTCTGCTCGCCCCTACAAGGAATCCCTCTCCCATCAAAAAAGCTGCGAAATCATCTTATCCGAACGAGGACGGCACTTTGATCCGAAGGTGATCGACGCGTTCTCTACCGTCAAAGACGCCTTTGAAAAGATCTTCGATGCTTCGGACGCGTTGTTCCGGAGCTGATCAATCTTGTTTTTCTGTCAACATCTCGTCGCGCAACATCTCTCGGGACATAAACGGCGCAGTGTTCCCGCGAATCGTACACGTATGGCGCGCCAAACTCTGACCCATACGCAAAGAATCCTCCAAAGGCAAACCCTCTAACAGATAACCGGTTAAAAAGCCAACGGCGAGAGAATCTCCGGCTCCGTTCGGATCCACTACCGGCGCCCCCTTTTCTATTGCCGGTTGACGAAGGATTTCGTTCCCTTGATGGTAGAGGACGCCGTTTTTCCCGACGCTCATGATGAAGAGTTTATTCGGATAGGCTTGGATGTACTCTTTCAGAGCGCCTTTCGGATCCACTAAATTCACACCGGATACAAAAAGGATATTGGATTTGTTCACGTAATCCAATCGGTAAGCGTCAGAGACAGAAGGCGTGTCTTGTAAATCGGCACTGATACTAATCCCGAGATCGGCGCAGGTGTCCAGGAGGTATCGCGTCCAGTTCACGATCGAGAAATGAGCGAATTTGACCGACCGTAAGATGGCCGCGCATTTCTCCATATCGGGTAGCGCCTTCATACTGCCCTTTCCGTCGTAGAAACTCTTGCGGGATCCGTCTTTGCACATCAGGTTGACGCTGCGTTTGGTTCCTTGCGCGTCGGTGAAGAATCCCTCGATATCGATCCCTCGGCTTGCTAATCGGCGCTTCAAGAAGTCCCCGCAAAAATCCTCACCGCAAAAGCCGATACAACGTACCCGCTTTCCCATTGCGGCGAACAATTGGGCGCAATACCCTCCCGATAGTCCGACGTTGTCAAGGTTTTCAACGAATTGCGTTTCCTCTTTCGCATTAGCAGGAGTATGATTCAAATAAACGTTCGTGTCCACACCGAACGCGCCAACCACGCAGACATCGTATTCTTTCATCGGTCACATCCTTTGTTTATAAAGATTATCGGTTACACCGACACGGTTTTTATAATAGCATACGCTACGGAACCTGAGCGCCGAAGTAATTCCGTTAATCTGAAACGCGCTTTTACTTCATTTAAAAAATACACACCTCCAAAATCCGAGAAAACTACGTTAAAGGGCAATCCGCTCTGACGTTTTAATTCTACTCAAGAGGGCTTTTGCCTGGAATTACCGACGGCGTTATAAGAATCCCGAGGTGGTGACTTTGGTCAGTAGGATAGGGTCATCCGATCGGGTATAATCATACCGCTTTCTGAAGTGATCAAAAACAGTTTAAGAGGGGGGTACGATGCCATACGAACTTCAAACCAGCGAGGGGACGCTTCCTTACACTGTTGTGTCCGTCGCGAGATTCCCGGAATTCCGGGAGCAAATCAGCGAGATCAAAAAACGCGATCGTTTTAGTCAACACCCATTGTTTCAAGGGTATGTAAAGGATTTGAATTTTCAGCTTCCTCCCGATTTTGATACGGCACGCTCGGTGATTCTGGTCGCTTCGCGCAAAAAAATCGCGCAAGTCTTGTTTCACTATCGGGGAAAAAAGCGCCTCGTAACAATTCCGCCTCAATACTACGCGAATGGGATCGGATGGAAAACCTGTATGGACCTCGTAAAAGATACACTCCTGCCCGATCCGGCGTCTCGGATACAGCTGGGAAACGATTACCTGTTTCTGAAGTATCTCGCGGTGAGAACGGGATTAGGGGAATATGGGCGGAACAATATTTGCTACGTGAGAGGGATGGGAAGTTTCAGCGCGCTCTATGCCTATTTCACGGATGCGGTCTTGGAGGAATCTCCGCTCGGAGCGCTGAAGCTGATGGAAACGTGCCGGCATTGTCTCCTCTGTGCGGAAACGTGCCCGAATGGGTGCATTTCTGAAGACGATGTCTTGATCGACGTCAACCGCTGCATCACCCTTTATAACGAAGCTGACGGGGACTTTCCCGAATGGATCAACCCGGAAGCGCACAATGCTTTGATGGGTTGCCTCCTCTGCCAAAG
>JAAYCF010000202.1 GCA_012744415.1 Thermotogaceae bacterium | reverse complement strand
GACAAAGATCTCGTAGGGAGATTGATCGTTCTTTTCGGGGACATAGATGCTGATCATCTTTGACTCCTTGGCTTACAATCTTGACGATCCCTATTATACCTCATAAATCGATGATAGAAACCTTGAGTCAGTCAAGGCAAGGGGACTCTCGAAGCGATGGATGTATGAACCCTCACCAGAATGCCGATAAAACGCTTTTGATGTCCTCCCGCAGAGGGTAACTTGGTTAACTGTAATTGTATTTTAGAATTTAGAGGACCACTTGCAATTTATCCGTAAATATGTTAAAATTCTCCCGAATCCGATAAAAAATAGAGATGTTTAAAAATAGAAAGGAGTAGATCCGCGTGAAAAAGAAAATATTGGTAGTGGACGACGAACCCTCGATTGTAGAGCTGTTAACCTATAATCTGAAGAAAGAAGGATATGAGGTTCTCAAAGCGTATAATGCAGAAGAGGCGCTTAACCTTGCTGATACGGACGACGAAATCGATCTCTTCGTGATTGACGTGATGCTGCCCGACGTGGACGGATTTGACGTCACTCGAAAGATACGGGCGCACGAAAAACACCAAAACAAGCCCATCATCTTTCTGACGGCCAAAACCGACGAATTCGACAAGATCTTGGGTTTGGAGTTGGGCGGGGACGATTATGTAACGAAACCGTTCAGCGTCCGAGAAGTGATGGCCAGGATCAAAGCGATTTTCAGAAGAATCCAGCGTTCCATGGAACAAACGGTGGAACGACCCAAGAAAATCGTCGTGAAAGATCTTGAAATCGATCTGGAACGGTACGAAATCAAAGTACGCGGTGAAGTGAAGAATCTAACGCCTTTGGAGTTTGAGCTGCTCCGCTATTTGGCGGAAAACGAAGGTAAAGTGTACTCGCGGGATGTCCTGCTCGATACGCTCTGGGGTTACGATTATTATGGGGATACGCGCACGGTAGACGTCCATGTCCGGCGCTTGAGAACCAAAGTGGAAGAAGATGCTTCGAATCCGAAATATATCATTACCGTTCGCGGTAAAGGATACAAGTTTAAAAATCCGGGGAAAGAGCTGTAATCATTCAATAAACAAAAAAAACCGGGGAATCCCGGTTTTTTTCGCCCTTATACGGTCTGTTGCGTTTAGAAATTGAGATCGACTTTCGGAACTTCTTTTTCGGATTCGGGAATTTTAAAGAAGTCGAACATTTTAAAATTGAACAATTTTGCGATGAGGTTCGCAGGGAATTGTTCGATCGCTGTGTTATATTTCATGGTAATGTCGTTATAGAACTGTCTGGAGTAGGAAATCTTGTTCTCCGTATTGGATAACTCTTCTTGCATGGACATTACGTTTTGATTGGCTTTCAATTCGGGATAGTTTTCGACGACGGCCAATAATCTGCCCAATACACCGGAGACTTCTCCTTCGGCGTCCATCCTTTCCTTCTGGTTCGTCGCGCCCAACGCGCGCGCGCGCGCATTCATGACTTTTTCCAGCGTGTCGCTCTCGAACTTCATATACCCCTTGACCGCGTTCACAAGATTGGGAATCAAGTCGGAGCGGCGTTTCAGCTGCACATCGATTTGGCTCCAAGAATTTTCGACTTTCTTACGTTCGGCGACCAGTTTGTTATAGGTAGCAATAACCCAGAACACGATCACGGCAGCAACAACTAATACAATCACCCAAACCATGTTTTCATCCTCCTTTGCACATTTCTACCGATTATATCACAAGGAAACGCGATTACGGTTGTTTCCCCAGGCTCCGCTCATTGGCTGAAGACGGGATCCACGTACGTGTAAATGTCCGGTATCTTTTCGTTCAGGAGCCCTTTCACGACGGACGGAAAGACCTTTTCGGAATCGAAATGAGAGAAGAGAATCGCCTTGATCCCTTTTTCCTTCAGCCCAAGCAGATCGTGATAGTTCAGATCTCCGGTGATGTAGAGATCGAGTCCGGTCGGAAGCGCCGGGATTAGAGACCTTCCGGAACCGCTGCAGATTCCGATCATTGAAATGCTCTCATCAAGGTTCCCAACGATTTGGAGAGGGGTGTGACCCGTCACGTCCCTGAAAAATGCGACAAAGGAACGGAAGGATTGTTTTTCGATCGTACCGTACCTTCCTAAACCAAATCCGCGGCTTTGCGAAGGGAGTTCGACCTCTTCCCAAATATCGTAAGCCACCTCCTCGTATGGGTGCGCCCGGACGGCCGCTTCGATCAGAGTCTTTAAGTGGCGTTCTTCAACGAGGGTTTCGATTTTCACTTCCTCCACTTTCTCCAACCTGTTGAGATGACCGATAAATGGGCGGGTTCCCTCTAACGGGCGAAATGTTCCGATTCCGTCGCTGGAAAAGGTGCAATCGGAATAGTTGCCGATGGCTCCGGCTCCGTTCGAGAACATTGCATTCCGAACGATCTCGACGTGCGTCTTTGGCACGAAAATTTGTACCTTGTACAATTTTTCCTCGAAGGTTTTCAAAATCGGTTTGGCTGCGATCAGCCCCAGTTTTTCTGCCCAGTAATCGTTCATTCCGCCTTTAACGATGTCGGCCGGGGTATGAGAGGCATACAGCGTGATTCTATTCGATACGGCTTCTATGATAATCCGTCCCAACGCCGTATCGGAGTCGATCGCGTGACACGGGAGATAGAGAAGCGGATGATGCGATAGGATAAATTGGCATCCGTCCTCTTTCGCCTTTTTTATCGCCGTTTCGGTTATGTCCAACGTCACAAAGACACGTTCGACCAGCCCGTCGAAAGGGCCTACCTGTAAACCGCACCGATCCGATTCTATCTTCAGTTTCGGGGGAAAAACCTCTTCGATTGCACGTATGACTTCGCTCGCGATCATCTGCGTAACGTTCACTTCCCTCTTCTTGTTTGTTAGTGGGTAAAATGGAACCCGCTTGCGGGTTTTTCTTCCGCCAGCGCGGTTTTCAGACGATCCAACGCTTCGACAAGAGTACGACGCGGACATCCGATGTTAAACCGCATGTGTTGCTCCCCGCCGGGACCGAACACGACACCGGAATCGAGACCCAAAGACGCCTTTTCGATAAACCAATTGCGCAGGCACAGATCATCTTTACCCAAAGCTTCGCAATCGAACCACAATAAAAACGTGCCGTCCGGTTTTTGGCTTTTGATTTGAGGGATGCTTTCCTCAAGCGCTTTTAAGGTAAAATCGATATTCTCTTCCAAATAGGGCAACAAGCGACTTAACCATTCCTCGCCTTCATTATAAGCGACCTCGAGTCCCAAGATGCCGAATACGTTCCCCATCCCGAGCCCGTTGGCGTTTAAGCGATGTTCAAATTCGACGAACAGCCGTTTATTCGGAATAATCACGGCAGAACTGGCCAGACCGGCGATGTTGAAGGTTTTACTCGGGGCGATGAAGGTAATCGTCCGTTCCCCGATCTGGAGGGGGGAGCCTTGCGCGTCGGTAGTGAGGGAGGCGATGGGGATATGGCGATGCGGCGCATAAACGATATCCTGATGAATTTCATCGGAAAGAACGATCACATCCTTCCGGATGCAGATCTTCGCGAGTTTTTCAAGCTCATCGGCCGTCCAAACACGACCGACAGGGTTGTGCGGGCTACAGAGGATCAGGATCTTCGTCCGGTCGTCTATCTTCTTCTCCAAATCTTCGAAATCTATCGTAAAACGCCCCGATTCTTTTTTCAAAGGGTTGAAAACCAACTGCCGCCCATTCCCGATGACGGCATCGTAAAAAGGGTGATAGACCGGGGGTTGAATAATCACTTTGTCCCCCGGTTGAGAAAACGCCTGTATGGCGGTGTTGATTCCGCTGACGATACCGGGGCAACAGCTTATCCACTCTCTTTTAACGGGCCAGCCATGCCGCCTTTTTTCCCATCCGATAATCGCGTCATAAAAAGAGGCCGTTTTCCCCGTGTATCCGAAAATGCCGTGATCCACGCGCTTTTTGAAAGCCTCTATAATCGGCTGCGGACAGCGCACGTCCATATCCGCGATCCAGAGGGGCAGAACATCCCGTTTTCCAAAGACCTCCTGCCGTAAATCCCATTTTACACTGCTCGTGCCTTCTCTGCTGATAAAGGTGTCGAACGACTTTTCGATCATGTCTATTCCTCCGAATATTTATGATAGCGTAAGGGTTCTCGTATCGGGGCGAACGGGTCTAAAAGTTTTTCGCCGCCTTTATTGATAGGAATAAAAGTTTTGATTATTCGGTTTCTTCGATATTTTCAGAGGACTCGCTCGGATTCTGGGAGGCGTCTTTTTCGAGGATTCTGTCCACCACGTTTTCCAGTTTTTCTTTGACGATAGGTTTGACATAATACCCGTCGCATTTGTGCCGATAGGATTTTGAGATGTTTTTTAAATCCCCTAAGGCAGTGATCATCAGGATTTTACTTTTAACAAGATTCTCTCTGCGTTCGATTTTTCGTATGCGACTCAAGACCTCCTGCCCATCTAGAGAGGGGACCATAATATCCAGGCAAATCAGGTGGAAGGGGTTTTTTTGCTGGGCGCTTTCCTCATAGAGCTGAACCGCTTTCATGCCATCTTCACAAACGGTCACTTCGCCATATTTCATCAATATTTTTTCAAGCAACTTTCCTGTCACAAGGTCGTCCTCTAAAATTAGAACTTTCATTTGAAACCCCCTTTGGAAATATCCCGAAAATTATACCACAAACCCCCGGTTTCAATGCAGATAATTATCTTAAAGAGTTGCTTTTATGTAAACAAAAGATTGAGCAACGTTGATGTATAATAGACCAAAACCTAAGGAGGAATGATGGCGCTCTGTCATTTGCATTTTAAGTCCGAAATTTTGAAACAAGATACCGCCCTCTTCGTCGCTTTACCGTCGACGAAAGAGCATACGCCGGTCTTATTTCTCTTCCACGGATTGTCCGGCGATCATACCAGTTGGATACGGAGGTCCTCGGCCGAACGCTATGCCGAAGCAACGGGTATCGCGATTGTCATGCCCGAAGCGCACCGCAGCTTTTATACCAATATGCCGATTGGATACCGGTACTTCGATTACGTCTCTTTGGAGGTGCCCGAGTTGACCAGCCACGTCTTTCCCTACTTGGCGACGGATCCGAAAAAACGGGGAGTCGCGGGTTTATCCATGGGCGGATACGGCGCTTTCAAAGTTGCGCTTTCCTATCCCGAGGACTACGCGATCGCAGGGAGTTTTTCGGGGGCTTTGGACGTGCGCAGTCTTTCAAGGGGAGAAGAGGGTTGGGAGGCCGAATACCGAGGAATCTTCGGAGATCCCTTAACGTTTTTGCCAGAGAACGATCTGTTCCATCTGCTGGGAAGCGCTTATGAAAAGGGTTCGCGATTGCCTTTTCTATACCAGACATGCGGAACCGAAGACTTCCTGTTGGAGAACAACCGCGCTTTCCGCCGAAAGCTTGAGGCGAACCCGAAGATCGAAACGCTTTACCTGGAAAGCAGAGGGGATCACGAGTGGGATTATTGGGATCGTCAGTTGAACGCCTTCATGAAGGCATTTCAGCGTTTAATTTCCAAAGAATAAATGTTCCGCCAGGATCTTCGTACCGATTCCGATTAGGATAAACCCGCTGTACAGAGCCGTTTTTAGTCCGATTTTTGCGCCAATCTTCGCGCCTCCGATCACCCCGACATAAGAAAGAACGAAGGTCGAGAAGAAAGCGATCGAAGCCGGCAGCCATATCGGTTTCGCGATCATCGAAAGCGCTAAGCCCGCGGCTAAGGCGTCGATGCTCGTGGCGAACGCGTACAGAAGCAGAAGAGGTGTTTTCGAGAGGTCTTTCTTGACGGGGCAGGTCGGACTTTTCCGATATTCCAGAATCATACTGAGTCCGATATACAGGAGCAAACCAAAGGCGATCCAGTGGTCGAATCCGCGAATCGAATCATAGAACGTCGAACCGGCGTACCAACCAATCACGGGCATCGCAAATTGGAACGCCCCGAAGCAGAACGCGACCCTGAAAGGCTGCTTCAGATTTGCCGTTGAGAGCGTCGCTCCGTAGCATATCGCCACGGCAAATGCGTCAAAGGCTAAGGTGATGGGGATGACGATCGTATCGATCATGTCGGCTTTTCCAAGCGTTCGAAGGTAAGCTTCCCGTCAACGATAACGATAAACGTAAAGACTTCGTCATCGTCATAGGAGATCGAGAGGTTGCATTTGGTTTCGAGCTGGTCACGCAAGCGCTGCCGATCTCCTTGCTGGTCAGGGTGACCTTCCCCTTCAAGATTGGAAGCGGGATTTGAGGAATGGAAAAACGATACGGAAGCGCCTTGCCGTTGCCACCGTTCGAGAAAGGAAAGGAAAAGCTTTGCCGTCGATTCGTCCTCAAAACTTTCGACGAGCTGCAATTGATCGATCGATTGGGCGGGTTCCTTTCGCGTATACACGCTCCAAATGCCTTCTTGCAGATGGGCGATTTCGAAAGTATCGACTTCTTCGAAAAGAATGCGGTCGTTCACGCGATTAATGTAACGCATCCCGCCCCACCGTCCTCTCTCAAGTCTACGTTTACCGGTTGATCAATGATTTACAGAGTTCCAACCCTTCCACCGCGTCTTTCGCGTAACCTGAGCATCCGAAACGATGGGCCAGCTCTTTGTTTAGAGAAGCGCCTCCGGCGATGACAGGTTTATCGATACCGCTTTCATGTAGAGCGCGAATGACGGTTTCTATTTCGCCGATGGTGGTTGTCATCATCGCCGACAACCCGACAATATCCGGGTTTACTTCCTT
>JAAYCF010000201.1 GCA_012744415.1 Thermotogaceae bacterium | reverse complement strand
AGGGCCCCCGCTCGTCAAGACCCAAAGGATGCCGCTGTTCTGAGAATGTACCGGGTGTTCATAGTTCATTAAGGGTTTCCCGTTGTTTATGACCTCGGTTATAAATGTTTTAAAACTTTCTCGAGTTTCTTCCGGGTGTAGATCATACATACTCATTTTATCGATCATCTCGGCTTCTGTAAAACCGACGATCTCAGGATGCAGATTCTTCAGGCTTGTGAACGTTCCGCTGAGATCGACTTGCCAAACTACGGCTCCCGTCTGTTGGAGCAATTCTTCGAAATTTCTTTGGCTTTTTTCCAGCGAATCGTTTTTCGATTCGATCTCGAGGAACGATTGTTCCAATGCTTCATTGATTGTGTTCAGCTCTTCGTTGGTGGCGGCGAGCTGCTCATTGGCCGCTTGCAATTCCACATTTTGAGCGGATATTTTTTTCTTGCTTTCGAGAATCTCCCGCTCTACGCTCTTTCTTTTTTGAACGGAGAATTCTAAAAGCGTGGCGATCGCCAACAAAGTGACTACCCCGATCGTAAGGATCAACAAAAAGAAGTTGGTTCGGTTTTTCAAGTCTTCTTCCGCTTTTCGCTGGTCGGTAATATCTTCGATGACTCCAAAAATCACGTTGTTCGTTTCATCGTATTCGGCTATCGATCTAATGTACCTGGTTTCTCCATCCGTGGCGCGACTTATCGGAAAGATCACGTCGTAGGGTTTTCCCTCTTGGATGAGCGCCTCTTTGCTTCTCGCGACCCATTCGCGGTACTCCGGAAGCGTCCTCTCCTGAATCATCGGAATGCTCCAGGTATTTCCTGGCAGCCCATAGATTTTCGCCGCTCCTTCCGACGCGCGTACTTCGTTTTTCGAAAGATGGAATTCATAGTGGCCCATGTTGGACATGGTCTCCGCTTTAGAAAGCTTGACCAACGACTTTAATAGTTCGTTTTTCGTATACTCCCTTTCCGTTATATCATAAACGGTGGAAAACAAAAGTGTCTTTCCATCCACTTCGACAGGCCAAGCATGCACTTCGACTGTTCGGATCTCTCCGCTCGATAAACGGTGAGAAAACACGAAATCATTTTGCTCCATCTGAAGAGCCTGTCGGATGCGATCTTGCAGGTCATCTTCGGGGAGTATGTTGATTTGGTTCAAGGTCAGCGCTATGAACTGGTCGGGGGTATACCCGTAGTATTCGCTGGCTCTTTCGTTCGCGAAACGGATCGCTCCGGTCTGTGGATCGAAAACGTAAACGACGTTTCCGTAGTACAGCGCGAGGTTTTGTTCGAGATCTGCCTGCGTCATCGAAAACGCCCATCCGAAGAACGTCATCCACAGGAAAACAAAGAAGGTCAGCAATCCTTTTCTCAGCATCGATCACCCTTCCTTTCAAAAAGGATAAAAGTAATTATACCATTATTCGGAGGGGTATCACATAAAAAACAAGATTATTTAATGCGAATGATATCCTGATTTTTTACGATATTTTCATAATCAGACGGAGGTGTTCCGATGGCAGATGACCAATTTCCT
>JAAYCF010000200.1 GCA_012744415.1 Thermotogaceae bacterium | reverse complement strand
CCTGCTTCAGCGAGAAACCCGTCCGTAAGTTGAGGGGCCGCCATATCCTATCCGGCACGATAGACAAACTGTACTTTTTGGAAGGGAAATGGCGCATCCTGGATTTCAAAGCCTCCCGACAAAATCCACTGTTTATTGAAAAATACCGTTTTCAGATGCGATTTTATCTTTACCTGGTCAAAGAGCTGCTCCGGCCGGCTCCGGAAACGGCCACGCTATTATTCCTTGAAGAAAGAAGCATGTTGGATGTAGCTTTGGATTCCGGATTTGAAGAAGAACTCGACAGAAGGATCGCGGAATACGAGAAAGCCTTCTCGCAATAAGCGGATAACAGGCTTTTTACGAAGGGAATCATTTTCGCGGAAGCGATCTTCTTATGCGCTTTTTTTCGGCGTGGCGACGGGTTTATTACCCCTTCTCACACTTTACGAAATGCAGATACTCGGTGGTTGACTCCGCCTTGTGGTTTCGGTTCTCGGTTTTATCCGCTTTGAACCGTTTATAGGCGTGAACGAACGTTTTCGGCGTTCCGCGGAGCGCCAGAATTTCCTGCAACTCCTTCAGGCTCATCAGGCCTTCGTTATTATAGCTCACCAGAAGGTATTTCGCGCGGGTCTTCTGGACCACTTCCGTAAAAGCCTGCTTCACCCGATGCTTCCGGCAAAAATCAGATTTCTGGCTCGTGTCTTTCCTCAGCCCGGTTTTTCCGGAAATTTCGGGGTGGTCGTACCGGGAGATCGTTTCCAGCAGATGGTAATTGGCGTCGTATTGTCGCGCGTTATAGGGGGGATCCAAGTACAGAAGATCAATCGGAACACGGTTGAGGACGTTCCGGATATCGTCGTTAAAGAGCGTGTGCGTTTTATCGCTGAAAATAATCTCATCTTTTACCAGTTCCAGCCTCTTTCGGGCGGACGCTTTCAATGTTTTCAGGAACGCGCCGTAGACGGACGCGGTGTTGGCCACTCTATCCGCCGCCTCGAGTAGCGTTGCGAGCAAGTAAAAGTACTCATCTTCATCGATCTTTCGATCGATTGCCCAGCCTTCGATTTTCTGCCGGATCGTGTCGATCAGCAACGCGTTCTCGTTTGAAAAATACAACCGAACGTGCGCCTGTCCGCGGGTGCCTTCTTCGCAGTAGTTCTCGTATATGAACCCTTTGCGAGGTTCTGTGCCGGTATTCAGATGTTCGAGAACAAATCGTGCCTTATCCTTCGCGACGCGCAATCCGGGCAGCTCCGATTCCAAACCCTGAAAGGTCAAAGGCGCGCAGATGCCGATGTACTTTCTGTTCGTCACGTAGCTGTAGTGCTGGATATCGTTTGATACGATCGAACAGCCTTTCGCCTTGAAAAACCGTCCGATGGCGCCCGTCCCCGCAAATAAGTCTCCGACGACACCGATTTCCTCCGTGATTACGGAACGAACCGTTCGATCGATGAAATCCAGGAGCGATAACTTGCTTCCGATGTAATTAAGCGCCACTTCATCATCCTCTTTTTGTCTGCAATACTATGGATCATCACCATGAAAACAAAGAACACCCATTTAGGGAAGCACGGTCGCGGAAAAAACGGTAAAAAAGAGTTTTAACGGATTACGATGCGCCTTCGATGGAGCGTCCACCGTTAAGCAGGCATGGTTTGATTCATTTGGCGTTTCTTCTATGAATGTTTCCCCGTCAAGAACCGATTACGTTCAAAACCTCTTAATAAGCCGAAGAAGCTCGCTGGGTTCCCGATTTTTACGACATTTAACCGTGAACCGGTTTCGGCGCTTTGTCTCCGAGTTTTTGATCGCGTTAAGCGCCTGATGTTCCAATCTTTTCCCCCACCGTGTAATAGGCGTTGTCCAAGCCGTAAAGGATAGGGTCGAGCATCCGCAAGTCCGGAAAGTGTATCTTTCCTTTCTCTCGAGAGATCAAGTTTTTAGCGATATGCGTCTGGGTGACTTTCGCGACATAGAGATGCCGGTGTTCGATCTGATGATCGTGGATCACTTCGCATTCCAGATTCACCGGAAATTCGGCTATCAGAGGGCAGAGCGGGTTTTGTCCCGGCTCGATTTCGAACAGCGTCGACTTATCCACCTCTTTGCCGGAATGGTTCCCGCAATAGTCGACCGCTTTCAATCGTTGGGTCGTCGGGAAGTTCAAGCTAAAGCAGCGATGCTCTCGAATTCCGAAGGTCGTATAATGATTTTCATTGATGGAAACCACCACAAGAGCGGGGTTGATTCCGGCGAGGGCGCAATCGCCGATTTCGGCGAAATTGGCTTTTCCGGCTACCATCGAACCGATTAATACGATTGGAATCGGATACACAAAAGCGATCGGACCCACCATTTCTTTTTCCACTTTCCTCACCTCATTTTATACTAAAGGGGCAGCGCCAATCGAATCGACTGTTTTGAGTGTATCACAAATTCGAGATAGCTAAGGATGAAGAAAGTCACGTTTTTTTCTTCCCGGATCGAAGATGCCGAGCGCCTAAAAGGACGCACTTTTCGATAAAAAGTTATATAATAACTATTATAGAACTCGCTCTCAAGGGGGAGATAGTTTTTGATGGGTATCGGGAAAAATCACGCGAAAAAAATATCCTTCGCTCTATTTTTCTTTATGATCCTCTTCTTTTTCGGGGGTTGTTTAAGAAAAGTCGGCGAGCCTCTTGATATCAACAATCTCCAAGGGAAGACGATCGGCTGCATGCTGGCCTACAGCTCGGATTACATTCTAACCAACGACTACGACGGCATCGAAGTCCGCCGGTTCGACACCTACACCGATATGATGATGGCGTTGACTTTCCACCAGTTGGATGCCGTAGCAATGGAGATGGATGAATCCTACGTTTTTTGCCGCCTCCAGCCAGAATTCGCAATCTACGGTTTATTCAAGGAAGATGAGCCTTTTTGCTACTATATGAACCCGGATACCCCCGAACTGAACGAAACCTTCAACGCCTTCATTCGTGAGTTTAGGGAAACAGAGGAATATCAAGACATCCGTCGGCGCGTCGAAGCTTCCGCCTTCGAACCTTATGTGAGCAAAGCCATAGACAACCCCGGCACGGAGGGAAAGACGCTGACTGTTTCGGTTTTTGACGGGTGGGAACCGGTTTCGTACCTGGATTTCGAGACCGACGAATGGGAAGGCTCGGATATTGAGCTCATTACTCATTTTGCCAACGCGATCGGCGCGAAGGTCGAATTCGAACCGATCGGGAGCTATACCCAAGCGGTCGTCGAGCTTAGCCGCGGGAAAGTGGACATCATGGTCTGTCCAGACTCTATCCGTTACAAAGAAGACTTGGAGAAGGCGAACAATGTGACGATGAGCGAATGGGTCTGGAAAAAAGACATCGTGATTATGGTGAATAGCGCGGACTACGAGGATTATTTCGCGGCGAAGGGGGAGAACTGAGGTGAACGAATTTTTCGAAGCGGTAAAAGACTCCATTTACATCAATTTGATCTATGAAGACCGCTATCTGTTCCTGATCGAGGGATTCGGCCTGACCGTTTTTATGACGGTGGCCACTTTTCTTCTGGGAACGTTGATAGGCGCTGTTTTCTGCCGGGCTCGAGTAAGCCGGCGCTCTTGGATCCGAAAAACGGTGGAAATGATCGGCACGCTGTTTGTCCGTTTGCCCACATTGGTCTTGTTGCTGATCTTTGTTTACCTCATTTTTTCGAATATCGAGGCGGAAACAGTCCTCCTGGCGATTGTTGCCTTCGCCATGAAAACGGGTGCCTATATCGCCGATATCCTCTATGCCGCTTATAAAGCGGTGAATCCTGGAGAGATCGAAGCAGGAAGAACGTTGGGAATGAGCCGGTTGAAAGTTTTCAGGTTCGTGATTCTTCCGCAAATCATCAACTACGCGTTGCCTACCTACCGGAATCAACTAATCATCACACTCCAGGAGACCTCTTTGGTCGGCTTTTTCGCGATCAACGACCTCACTCGCGCCAGCCAGGTGATAACGAGCCGCACGATGGATCCATATATTGCCATAATCATCACTTGTGTCGTCTATCTCCTGATCGGCGCCGTTTCGAACTATCTTTTCAAACTGTTCGACCGTAAGAAACATCTCAAAGAAGGGCGGGATTACCGCATCGAATCCACCCTGTAAAAATGCGATACAAGAAATCGGTCCCCGCGATTAAAAGCCTAATACATCGAGGTGTTTTATGATATCCATCAGACAACTTAAAAAAAGTTTCGGAAATAACGTCGTTTTGGAGAATATCAATGTCGAAATCAACAAAGGCGATGTTATCGGGGTGATCGGCCCTTCGGGTTGTGGAAAAAGCACCCTGATACGGTGCATCAACCTATTGGAGGCGCCCGATTCCGGCGAAATACGGATAGACGGCGTCAACATCGCGGAGAAAAACGCGCCGATCGACAGCATCCGGCAAAAGATGGGGATGGTCTATCAGAATTTTAATCTTTTTTCGCATAAAACCGTACTGGAAAATGTGATCATGGCCCCGATCCATTTGTTAAGAATCCCGAAAAAGCAAGCGATCGAAGAGGCGTTTTCTGTTTTGAAGATGGTTGGAATGAGCCATCGAGCTGATTTCATGCCCGATCAGCTATCCGGCGGACAGAAACAGCGCGCGGCGATCGCCCGATGCCTGGCTATGAAACCGGAGATCATCCTATTCGACGAGCCAACAAGCGCATTGGACCCCACTATGATCGACGAAGTGCTGGCGGTCATTCGCAAGTTGGTGAAAACCGGGATCACCTCGGTCATCGTTACGCACGAAATGGGCTTTGCGCGCAATATCGCGAACCGCATTTTCTTCATGGAAGAGCGTGGAATCTACGAGGAGGGAACGCCCGACGAGATCTTCGACCACCCGAAACGTGAAAAGACAAAGATCTTCATCCAAAAACTAAAAATTTTCGAATACAAGCTTCAGATTAGGCAACTCGACATCTACGAATTGGCAGGAAAGCTATCCGAATACGGTCAAAAATACGATATCGCGAAACGTCAGATGAACGGCCTCAATCTCATCTTGGAAGAAATACTCGTCTTTCTCTCCCAGAATGCGGATCATAAAGATATGACATCTGTCATCGTTAGCTATCAAGAGGCCAACCAACAAATCCAATTGGAAATCCGGTACGGAAGCCCTTCGATGAATGTGCTCGAACACCCGGATTTCGACGAGATCAGCCGCCAGCTGATACATGGATTGGCCACCGATATATCCTGCCTCCCCGGTGAAATGGGGTACACGCTGAAATTGACCCTTTGAACAGTATTTGGATAAAACCCTATAGCCCGTATGATACGGATCGTCGCGTCCCGTTTTTGCGCGGCAAGAGGTAAACCGATAGTCCTTCTTTCTCCCGGCCTATGTGCGCTTCGCCGATCTTTTCGGCGTTCACCTATTCTTCTGAAGAGTTTTTTCCTTCTACCGAATGGAGTAAAACCACCGTGAAACTCGTAAAATATTATTCATAGCTTAGATAACATATCATACCGATAACTTTACATCGGGTGCCCACAAATGAATAGTTCGCAAACATAACTGATGCTATAATAGAGGCATATTACCCTGTATCAAATCGGAGGTTATACGGTATGAAAATTACGACACGATTGCTGTTGGGGTTTTCTCTGATCCTGGTGCTGTTGGTGGCGAATTTTTTGATCTTTCGCGCTGTTTCCCAAAAAACGGAACGCGATAGCCAAGTGATTTTGGAAAACATCCAAATGACGAAAACACTTACCCAAGATAACCAGAATTTCTTCGAATTCGAACGTTTGATATTGAAGACCGTCCGCGATTTTTTGAGGGTAGGATACGTTTCGGACAAAGATCAAAAAACCGCTCTGGAAGAGGTCTATTTCCAAAATTATACGCAAGCCGTTGAAATGGCTGAAAAACACGGTTTCGCAAAAGAGATCGAGTCGATCCTCAATGAGTTGGACAATTTTATACAACAAGTGATGGAAGCCAAAGAAAAAGAGCTATCTTCCCAGCGGATTATGGACACCACGAAAACAGAGCGGATCCCAAAACAACAAGCACGGCTCTCAGAGATCGTTCGCCAGATCGAGGCCTATGCCAGACCTGATGCAGCAAAGGTCGCGGCGCTCGAAAAAATGCTGGCCAGCGCGGAAACCGCTTTTTCTGCCAAGGATTTCAAAGACGCCCTGACCTCTTTTACCTTCCGGGAAGTTGAGCAGCTTTGGGCTTCGAAACAATACGCCTTTGACGCTGCCATGGTTCAAGGGTGGGAATTGTTAATCCGAAGTTACCTCTCGAAATTGATGGAAGATTCGACTTTTCTCTACCAATTCAATCAAAAATTGGTTTCTGAGCAAAAACTATCCTCCTATCT
>JAAYCF010000199.1 GCA_012744415.1 Thermotogaceae bacterium | reverse complement strand
TGCCCCGATCCGGAACATTGCGCGCCTGGATGCGATTGCGGACGGTTCCTGGAGTTCTACAATCTGGTGTTTACCGAATTCAACCAAGACGAAAAGGGTAACCTGACCCCTTTGGCCCGTAAAAATATCGATACCGGTCTTGGGTTGGAACGATTGGCCGCGATCATGCAGGGTGTTTCATCCAACTTCGAGTCTGATCTTTTCACTCCTCTCATTCAACAGAGCGAAGCCGTCCTCGGTTTGCGCTACGGCAGCAGCGAACCAGACAACGTCGCGCTGCGCGTTGTCGCAGACCACATACGATCCGCAGTCTTTATGATCACCGACGGCATTCTCCCTTCGAACGAAGGGCGTGGTTATGTTCTAAAACGTCTCATTCGTCGGGCGATGCGGTTCGGATGGCTTTATGGACAACGAAACCCTTTCCTGCACCGTTTGGTGGAGCCCGTCGTTTCCGTTATGCGCAAACCATATCCCGAAATCGAGAACAAAGTGCCGATGGTGACGAAAATCATCCGAATAGAAGAAGAAAAATTTCTGAAGACGCTGGAGCAGGGAATGACGATGTTGGACACCTTAACCGCTCATTCAAAACAGATATCAGGTGACGATGCTTTTCGACTGTACGATACCTTTGGATTCCCGATCGAAGTGACACAGGAAGTCGCGCAAGAAAGAGGCCTCGGAATCGATATGGAAGGCTATCGCGATCAGATGAAAAAACAACGGGAAACCGCCCGTTCAGCGCGCGGGGACAAAGAGTTCCTCAAAATGCAGGAGATCTATGAATCGATCGGTTCAGAACATCCCGTAACTCCGTTTATCGGATATGAGCAGTATGAGAGCGCCTCCAAAGTTCTCTATCTGGTTCGGGAAGGGCAGACGGTTCCAGAGCTGCGCGCGGGCGAGGAAGGAGAGATGGTGATCGAGAGCACCCCGTTTTTCAGCGAGAAAGGCGGTCAGGTCACGGATTGGGGCTCTTTTTGCGGACCGTCAGGCGAGGGGGATGTGGTCTACGCCTTTAATCCCTTCAACCAGTTGGTATCCCACCAAATCATCGTAAAAACAGGCGCCTTGAAAGCCGGGGAGACAGTCTCGCTCTCCGTCGATCTTTCCCGACGCAGGGCCATCGCCAGGAACCACACGGCGACGCATCTGTTGCATGCGGCTTTGAGGGCCCTCATTGGAGACCACATTAAACAAGCGGGTTCGATGGTCGAACCGGACCGGTTGCGTTTTGATTTCACCCATTACGAAAAGATCCGTCCGGAACAAGTGGAAGCGATCGAAAACTGGGTCAACGAACGCATTTTGATGGCCGTTCCTGTCTCGGTCGAAAGCCATTCGATCCAGGAAGCGAAAGCGATGGGTGCGATGGCCTTATTCGATGAAAAATATAAAGAAACGGTACGCGTCGTTCAAGTCGGGACGCATAGCATGGAGCTGTGCGGCGGGACGCACGTTCAGAACTCAGGAGAGATCGGGTTGTTCAAAATACTCAACGAAACCGCGATTTCGGCCGGGATGAGACGGATCGAGGCGATCACCGGTATGGCGTCTCTCGCTTACTTGCGAAAACAGAGCGCGATTCTTTCGGAAGCTTGCCAGATATCGGGCTCACAACCTGAATCTCTGGCGAAAACAATCGAAAAAACGCTGGAAGAACAAAAAGAAGCCGAAAAAACGATCCGGAACCTCCAAGAAAAGTGGAGCCTGAAGGAGATCGGCCGAGCGGAAGCGGCGGTTCATCAGCTTGGCGAAGCTTCATTCGCGGTCATTCATCAAAAAGGGCTGCAAAAACAATCTGTCCGTTCCGTAACGGACAAAGCCTTAGAACAGCAGAAAACAGGGATGGTCATTCTTTTCAACGAGCGGGAGGAGATGGTGGATATCTGCGTGAAAGTCGCGGCGCCGTTCGTTCAGAACCCCTTTCACGCCGGAAAAGTTGCCCAGCGCCTTGCATCCGAATTGGGCGGTGGAGGCGGCGGCAAAGCTGATTTTGCCGTCGCAGGCGGGAAGCATCCGGAAAAGATGCCGACTGTGTTGGATCACATTGATGCTTTCGTGAACCAAACGATAGGCTGAGTACTAACGGAGCGCGATTGAAAGTTCTGCTGGTTACCGGGGAGAGAGGTGTCGGGAAATCGACCTGTGTTCGGCGCTTGCGTCAAGCGCTGACCGCTTCGAATATAACCCGGTTCAAGGGATACGAAACCGATTTCGCAGTGGCCCAGGAAGATGCGCGGCACTTGATTTGCAAACCAATCGGTTTCGAAGCGGCGCCTTTTTGTGTCGCGAATCAAAGCATTCACCCCTACCGACGTATCCAACCCTATCCGGAAGCTTTCCGCCGGATGGCGGATCTTTTGGAGTCGATAGACCCTGAGACGGAATGCGCGTACATTGATGAGATTGGATTTCTGGAAACACTGGATGATCGCTTGCAGCAATCGATTTTAACCGCTTTATCCCGAAGCGTTTTCAGCATCGCCGTTATCCGCTTGGGGGATTACCCGTTTCTCAGAAAGGTAAAAGCTTTGTACCAAGGGGCGGTGGTCGAACTGACGGCAGAAAACCGGGATCGTGTTTACGCGGAAACCCTCTTTAATATACGAACCGGTCCGATTCATTTCTCCCATAAAGGCCACGAAAAAGGAGTTCTGAAGATATGAAAAAAGTGATTATCGTCACCACCGGCGGCACCATTGCGATGAAGAAGCAACCCGCCGGGGTCGACATCACCCCTGAGGGAAACCAGGAGATCATGGAACTGGAAGGCCTGGCAGATTTTGCGGAAGTCGGGATGTTCGAATTCGCCAACATACCCAGCCCGTATATGAGCCCCCAGTTGATGTGGCAACTCTCCCAACGTATCCAGGAATTGGTGGATCGGGATGATGTAGACGGGGTTGTCGTGACTCATGGAACGGATACTTTGGAAGAGACCGCTTACTTCCTGGATATAACGGTGCTAACCAAAAAGCCGATCGTCTTGACCGCCGCGATGCGGAATATCAACGAATTGGGCACCGACGGCCCCCGGAATATCTTTTCTTCGATTCGCGTCGCTTGCTCTTCACAGGCCATCGGCGCCGGAGCCGTGGTTTGCTTAAACGATGAAATCCACGCCGCGAGAGAGGTGAACAAGACCTATACAAGCAACGTAGCCACTTTCGAGTCTCCGGGATTCGGGCCTCTCGGCATCGTGGACGAGGACGGCGTCTTCTTCTTCCGGAAATCCACGGTCCGCTACCATATTCCGACCTCGAAGATCGAATCTCATGTTGCGCTCTTAAAAACCTACACAGGCGATCTGGGAGAGTTCATCGACGATGCGGTGGAGAGAGGGTATAAAGGGATCGTTCTGGAAGGGTTCGGTCGCGGCAATGTTCCCGAAACAATTATCGACAGCTTGAAAAGGGCCATTGATCATCAAATCGCCGTCGTCTTGGTTTCCCGTTCTTACAAAGGACGCGTGTTGGATATCTACAGCTACGAAGGCGGGGGAGCTTATCTGAAAAAAATGGGGGTGATCCTTGCCCACGAACAAACAGGCCAAAAAGCGCGTATCAAGCTGATGGTGGTCTTGGGCAAGACATCCGATATCGAAGAGATCCGGAGCTATTTTGAAATGGCGAACTACTTCAAAATGAGCGAGAGCGAGCAGTAAGATCCAAGCCATCCGCAAAAAGTCCAAAGGAGCAAAGGGGGAGCTGTTCTGAAAACAGCGATTTTGGTTATTATCTGTATGTGTTTTTGCGCTTCGGGCGGTTACGCTTATTCGATCAGCCAGGTTTTAGAAGGGGTTGAATCCTTGTGTCTGGCTGAGATGGGGCTTCCGCGGTTCATCTGGGTCCAGCGCGTCGATGCCGATCTGGGCGGGGGGTATGACCTGGCCAACCGTCAGGTCGTTATCGGTGCTTCCGCGGATGCGCAGGTTTTTGATGCCTTGCATATCAACAGCTCCTTTCAGGTGTTCACGGATTTTTCTTCTTCTACGAACTTTCTGTTCAACATGGGGCTAACTTATCGGTTCAGCGACCTGCAAAGCTCTTCGAACAAAGCCTTTATAGAAGCCAGGAAAGAAACGATGCTTCGGAAGATCAAGACCTGCGAGCTCTATTATGATTACTTGAAGCGACGGAACGCGCTCGAAAACGCCGATGGTTCCAATACGGTCGCGTCGGTGAGAAATCGGTTGGAGCAGATCGAACTGGCCTATCTGTTGATACAAATCCAAACTCTCTCCGGTTTGTCTGAAGGGGAACCGGAGCCCGTCGATACCAAAACGCTACCCTTTTCACCGTTGCGAGACGAAGATGTGAAGACCGCCCTCCTAAACTATGGGATGGTGATGCAAAAAGACCTCCAGCAAAGCGCCTCCCTCTATCTTAAGCTGCAAACCGTCAGCGAGCGCGACTTTGGTTATGCCGTGGCAGGACCCGGCATCCATTACGAACCGCAGAATGCGTCCGCAAACAACTTAGAGGACCGAATGCAGGAAGTATCCATGCGGAAAATGGTCTTGGAACACGAAGTTCTGTGGGAAATACTCCCGGAATTGCGTGAGCAAATAGCCGAAACCACCACCGAGCGCAATAAGCTTTCGAGAAGTTATATCCTTGGGCAAACCGAAGTCTCCGCCCTGGAAGATATAAACCGAACGCTCGCCGATTTGGAAGCGCTTGATTACAACGCGTGTATGGATATTTTAAAGATCGAAGCCCTCTTCCGGGTCTTGAGAGGGGAATGGTGATGCTGAACCCTTTCGGGCTGGGGAGAGCGCCACAAAAGCTTTTTGAAGCCTATTTGCTGTTATACGCCTCGTTGTTCCTATTATTCGCGTATTTATCACCGATCGCTTTTTCGGTGGTGCTTACCGCTTTCGCCATCATTATCGTCTTGGAACCGGTGGCAGGATGGCTGATTCGAAGACGGCGGATGCGATTCGCCATGGCAAATGCGCTCACGTTGATCGTGTTCTTCAGCTGCGTGATGCTGCTTTTTCTGTTCCTCGTGCCGAGCACCCTTAAAGAGGCCAACGGCTTCTTTCGATTCGTCGAGGATTTTTTCGAAAAACGCCAGTGGGAGGCTTTTTTTCATTGGAGTCCCGAAACAAAAGAAATGCTGTCGCCCACGATCGACAAAGTATACCCCAAACTGATCGCCTATTTCGGTTCTTTTATTTCCAACGTGCAGAAATCATCGATGACCCTATTGAACTTCGTGTTCTACGTCGTTTTGGTCACCGCTTACTGGACCTTTTTCTTTCCTTCCTTTAAAAAAGCGGTTCTCCATCTGTTTCCGAAAACGACCTACTCGGAAGCGACACGATTTTTCCGTGAGCTCTATTATCAGTTGAAACGGTATCTGTCCGCGCTGATTCTCGTCGCTACCTTCGTCGGGATTGTGGTCGGCGTTTTTCTGCTCTTTATCGGGTCACGGTACGCGCTGATCTTGGGTTTTTGGGCTTTTTTCACCAACTTCATACCGATCGTGGGCGTCGCCTTGGAACTCATACCGTTGTTGATTCTCTGTTTTTCTCTCGGGGTGGGTAAAAGTATCGCCCTGCTTATCGCGATCGGCATCATCCACCCCGTCGCTTTCATTTTGTTTCTTAACCTAATGAAAGGTGTCGTCCAGCTCAATCCGGTCGTGATTATTCTCCTGATACTCGTGTTCAGCCAACTGTTCGGTATCGTGGGATCGTTGATCGCCGTGCCGATCGGCATTATTTTCCGTGTTTACTGGAAATCTTTTATCGCGCCGCGTCTATCCGCATAATCGAGAGCCTTCCTGGTGAAAGAGGATGGTGAATCAGTATGGTCTATGTCTTCCTGGGCGACGACCGTTATACCAAAAAAACGGAAGCTAAGCGCATCGCCCAGCAACAAGGAGCGATATTCGTCTTCGTCGAGCTCCATAAAAAAGACCAATGGGAGCCTTTCAAGGAAAGGATCACAACCCCTTCCCTGTTCGGTGACCCCTATCTCTTCTATCTGAGCGAATTCGAGTCGGTGAGCGCGCATGTCCAAACGAACGCCTTTCGGTATATCGGTTTTGAAGCCCCAAAAAAACCCGTCTCGATCATTATCGACTATCACGGGGCGAAAGCGAACCCGTTGTTTGAACCGTTTTCGTCTTTTCGTTACGATCTACCAAAACCGTGGAAACAAGCCGAATGGATAGAAAAAACAGTACGATTGGGAAAACTCAACGGGTTAAGCTTGGATTCGGGACAAGCCACGTTGGTCTTCGAGCGGTGCGGACCGGATCCGGAAAAAATCGCGAACGAGTTGCTCAAAGTTAGGGCGGTGAGTGCGGAGGGCCGGATCGAAGAGGAGCTCTTGAACGCGCTCGTCTTTCCTTATCAGCCGGAAAACCTGGAGGACTTTATTTTTTCGATTATCGGGCAGGATTATCCTGCCGTTTTTCGGAGCCTTTATCGTGTGTTTTCCGAGTACTCGGAAAACCTGATCCTCTTCCGGTTGATACAGACCACCCTGAGTTTGGCTTATTTGGTCGCCCACCACCGGAAACGTTTGAGTCAATTCGAAGACTTGCGCGAAATCTCCAAGAGCACCGGTCTTCATATACCGACCCTGTCTCGCTTTTACGGATACTCCTTCGACCGGACGAAAAAGCTGCGCAATCTCGTTTTAGCCTACCGGGCACAGTCCGTATCCGTGATCCTGGACGAGCTCTGGCAGATAGATTATGCGAACAAATCCGAAGGTCAGAGCATCTTTAAGAATATGATAGCGTTTCTGGATCGTTTGAGTCAGGGGGCGTAGCGGGTATGCTCTATCTTCTGGTCATCTTGCCCATCTACGTTTTCTCATTATTTTGGGATCTTCTGCTGTCCAACCACTGGTTGCTTTCACCCCTTGCGTTGGCTCTGGGAGCGGCATTAGCTCGAAAAACGCCTTATTGGATCGTATTCCTTACAGCGTGCGCGTTTGTTTGGGTGGCTCCTTTAGCTTATGGCATCAATCTCTGGTTAAGCCCGATTTTTCTTCTTTTGTTCTATCTCACCTACTGGTCCATTCGCTATTTTGAACGCAAGAACCTGGTTTTTTTTACCGCTTTTGCCGTCTTTTATATCGGGCAAAAAAGCGCCTCCTTTTTGCGATGGGAGATCTCAGATATCGTCCCGTTTTTGCTTTGTTGTGGGATGATGGGGATAAGGATGGTTGATGAAAGAAGAAAGCATCGAAATTATAAATCCTCTTTATCTTATACCGGAAGATTTGAACCTTGATACGGAAATCCTGTTGCAGAATACCCGGCGACAGTTTCAACGATGGGTGCAACAAATCGCGGACAAATTGCCGGTAGAACACCGGTTAAATTTCAAAGACTCCGTGGAGAATCAGGTCCATTGGGAGCATTTCTATATTCCACCCGCGCAATACCGCGAGCCGCGATGGCAACGGCTGAGCCTTATCGCCTGTTTAGGGGCTATCTTCGGAGGAGCGCTCTCGCTGCATTTCCTCGGGGGCATTTTCAAAGAAGAAACGATGGCCTATATTATCGGCGCTCCGATTGGATCTGCTCTGCTCGTTTGGCTCTTTGCCTGGCTGATCCGCCATCCTAAGAAAGCGACGCTCGTTCAGACGCTCTTGGGATTAGGATCAGCGGGACTGGGTCTTGGCGTCGTGATCGCAACCGTCAAGCGCAGTCTGTTCCCGAAGAGCCGATTCTTCTTATCCGGTATCCTCGCCTCGCTCATCGGTTTTTTCCTTCTTTTCGTGATCCAGCTATTTAAACCAAAGAAGACCGTGGACACCCGCCTCCGGCGGGATGTCATGGAGAGCCAACTTTTCGGCTTCCTGCAAATCGTGACCTACGCCTATCAAGAGCTTGAGGTTGTGCCTCCGCCCCTTGTCTCTCATCAAACCGATACAACCGGCGCATCCGACGCCAACCCTTACGTTTCCTTCTCTTTGGATCAGCTCAGGCGGGCGGTGGAATCTCAAGACCCGCACATGGCATTAACCGCCGCTAATAGTTTGTTCAACTCGTTAACGGCAAGAGGGATCAAACCCCACGAACTCAAAGACGGGGACCCTTTCACACGCGAATTGCTGGAATTCTACGAACCTTTCGGACTCATTCGGCCGGGTGACAAGGTAGAAGTCTTAAAAACGGCGTGGATAGATGAAAACGGGCGTTCCGTCTATAAGGGAAAACTCAAAAGAATAGCGAAAAACGTGTTATAATTAGATATAAATAAAACGTAGGTGATGGGTATGGAAAAACGGATTTACAGGTCTAAAACAAATCGTGTCATCGGCGGTGTTTGCGGCGGGATGGGTGATTATTTCGGCATCGATCCGGTGCTGATTCGCTTGCTGTGGGTCGGATCCATATTATTGGCCGGGGCGGGCATCTTGTTCTATCTGATCGCGTGGGTCGTCATCCCGGAGGAAAAAGTCCATAAAACGGACTCAACCGGTTCGACACCGTTCACAGACTACGACTCGCAATCGCACTTTGACGCGAACGGTTCGACGTCGTACGCTGCGGGAACATCCGGAAAAGCCGTCGATAGCAAAAAAGGGTCTCTCGTGATCGCCATCTTGTTTTTATTCATCGGCTTGTTTTTGTTGCTGAATCGTTTCTTTGCTATCTTCTCATGGAAAATATTTATCGGCATCGTTTTTATTTTCTTGGGAGGGGTGTTCCTCTACGGTTTCTTTAAGGAGGTCAGAAAATGAAACTCTTTTTCGGCCTCGTCTTCATCCTTGTTGGCGTTTTACTGCTTTTTGGTTTCTTCACGGCGAACCTTTGGGCGAATGTGCTGGACAATTTCATTGCGGTATGGCCCGTAATATTCATTTTTATCGGGTTAAGCGTTATGAGCAATATCCGCTCCTTGCGCTGGCTGAACGTGGTCAATGGTGTCTTGATCGTTCTCTTCGTCCTTTTCCTATTCTTTTGGCGCTGGGATATCGGGTGGATGGGTCCTTTGCAAGAGTATACACTTCCGGCAATATCCCTTCGAGAAAATGAAAAGGAAGTGAAGATCATCTTTCGCGCCGCCTCTCTGGACGTCGAATTCGCCGCTCAATCCGCAGAAGATCCTTTAATCCAGGGAACCTATTTTTCCCACGCGCAAAACCTCGTTCTGAAGCAGAGCGAAAACGTCATCACGATTGACTTTCCAAGGGAGCACGCGGTAACCCTTACGAAGAACTATAAAAAGAAGATTAAGATGGTTCTCCCGCGGCAATACTCTTATCAGATCGTTATTGAGAGCGGAACCGCCAGGTTTTTTTCCAGTTTCGAAGACAATCCCTTCAGCCGAGTCGAGATCAATACCGCTATCGGCACGATCGATTCGCGTTTCAAGAGAACGGAGTTCCCGATCGCATATGTGATTAAATCGGCGATCGGAAACGTCGATATCACACTTCCCAAAGATACCCCTTATTTCACGGACATTCGGGCCGTATTCCGCACGATCGATTTGCAGGGGTCGCAAACGAGAAAAGAGGAAGAAACCCCGATTTCCATTCGGGTAGAGTCGGCCATCGTTCGCGGGAAGATCGCCGTATCGGAAGGAGAATAGAATGTTTTACGGTAAACGTCTTTTTTTAAGACCTTACGAAAAAGGTGACGCGAAAATTGTGCTGGCGTACCGGAACGATCCGGAGATCATGAAGTTCCTCATCCCCGGTATCCCTTACCCTCTATCCGTTTTGGAAGAAGAACGGTGGATCGAAGACCAGGCACGGGAAACCGAACGGAAAAGCTTCGCGATTATCCTAAAGGAGACCGGCGAGTATATCGGCGGATGCGGATTTAACGAGATAAACTGGAAGGCGAGAGTCGCCACAATCGGCATCTTTTTAGGGCAACCCTTTTGGAATAAGGGATTGGGGACCGAAGCCTTTCAAATCTTGATTGATTTCGCCTTTACGGAATTGAATATGAATAAGCTCAAGCTATTCGTGTTCTCTTTTAATAAACGGGCAATGCGCTCATATGAGAAGAACGGCTTCAAAGTAGAAGGCGTCCTACGCCAAGAAATCTTCCGAGATGGCCAATACCACGATGAGATCGTGATGGGGTTGTTGGTTTCCGAATGGAAAGCCCGCCGCCTGGTTGAGGCTCCCCGGTCTGTCTAAATGAGCGCGCTCTCGGGGTTATGGATAGGTACCAGCGGCTTTTCCTACGACGATTGGAAAGGCGTTGTTTATCCCGAAAAAATCCCGAAGACCCAATGGTTCGACTACTATGTCACTCTCTTTAACACGTTGGAATTGAACGCCAGTTTTTACGCCTTCCCAGGCGAAAAAACCATTGCCTCTCTATGCCGCAGAGCCCCCCAACCGTTTCTCTTCACGGTAAAAGCCCATCGGTCGATCACGCACGAGCGACAAATTGACGGACTTCCCACCTTTATCAATGTGTTGAAGTCCTTCGAAACCAAAGGGTTCTTGCCGTTGGCGCTGTACCAGTTCCCCTATTCTTTCCGCCCGTATCCTGACAATATCGTCTATCTCCGAAAATGTATCGATTCCTTCCCCTATCCCTACTGCGTCGAGTTCCGTAACCAGGAATGGGTTCGTCCGCATGCTTACGATTCTCTTCGGGAAATGCGCGTTCCGCTCGTTTCCGTAGACGAACCCGCGCTCAAAGGGCTCATGCCCCGCCAAATATATGACAAAGATATCGTCTACCTCCGTTTTCACGGACGGAACGCGCAGAAATGGTGGAATCACGAGCAAGCTTACGAACGGTATGATTATGACTATACTCCTGAAGAACTCGAAGAGTGGATTTTCCCCCTAATAGAATCGGAAGCGCCCGTGAAAGTCGTCTATTTCAACAATCATTTTCGAGGTCAAGCCGTGCGAAATGCCAAAATCCTTGCTGAACAACTGGAGCGAAAGAAAGGAAACGGGCGATAACCAGTGATCACCTTACGCGAAACAAATATCGCCTATCATTCAGAGACTGTCTCCCTTCCACAAAACGTATTCGCAAGGGATCTTTCCTTTACCGTCCCGCGCGGCGAGTTTTTAGGTCTCTGTGGCGGAAATGGCGCCGGAAAATCCACGTTATTGAAGCTGATCGCCAACTTGTTACCCTCTTATCAAGGAACAATCACAATCGACGGGTTGGACCTGAACCAACCCGAAAACGCTCGAAAAATAAGGCGAAAGATCGGATATCTTTTTCAGAACCCTGATAATCAGATTATTACAACTACTGTCGAGGACGAAATTGTCTTTGGATTAGAAAATTACGGATTCTCCGTAGCGGAGATTGATTCCAGGCTGAACGAAGCGTTGATACTGGCTGATCTGACCTACAAACGGAAAGACGACCCGACAGCCCTTTCGGATGGTGAAAAACAGAAGTTATTGTTCGCGGCGATTCTGGCGATGGATCCCGATATCCTCCTCTTGGACGAACCCACTTCGATGCTCGACCTTCTCAGCGCCAAACGGTTTCTGTGTCTTTTGCCAGCTCTTCGGGAGCGGCGCAAAACAATCCTTTTGGTCACCCATCGTATGGAAGAGCTCATGGGATGCGACCGTATCGCTTATCTGGAGAAAGGAGAGATCACGTTATTCAAGTCTCCCGCTGATTTTTTCCGTTCGATCTCTCCCGAGAAGGTGGAGATCACCCCTTGGATTCAATATCTGATGCGCCGGTTTCACCCGGAAGGACGAGATAGCGGGGTTCCTTTGGGTACCCCTGAAGAGGTTTACGAGCGTTATGATCGCCTTTGATAAGGTCTGCTTCACGTATGATATCGGAAGCCCGCTAAGAAGAGATATCTTCCAGGATCTATCCTTCACCCTGGAGAAGGGGAGACCCTATTTCGTAATCGGAAAAAACGGGACGGGAAAATCGACGCTTCTGCAACTCTGCAACGCTTTGCTAATTCCCCAGTCCGGAACCGTCGCGATCGACGGGATGCTCACCTCAGATCGAAAGGCGTTGCCTGAAATTAGGAAGCGGGTCGGTATTCTCTTCCAATACCCGGAAAGGTTTTTCTTTGGGCCGAAAGTCCGGGACGAATTGTGTTTCCCGTTAAAAAACTGGAAAATACCGTTCGAGGGATGGGAATCAAAGATCCAAAATGCCCTTTCGCTTACGGGACTTTCGCCCTCCATTCTTGACCGCTCCCCCTTCACCCTTTCAGGCGGAGAGATGCGATTGGTGGCGATCGCCGCGTTATTGGTGACCAACCCAACTACTGTTTTGCTGGACGAGCCAACCGTTGGTTTAGACCATCACGGAAGAAGGCGGGTACAACATATGATACGTGATTATTTAAGAATTGGAAGCACCATCCTTCTTGTGACTCACGAAATGCAACTCGCCTTCGATCTGGACGATTCGAATCGGATGTTTTTAATGTTAGAACGAAACCGCGCGCCCTTGAAGATGACAATGGCCGAACTATTAGCAGCCGAAGGGCTTGAAGAGACCTACGGCTTGCGATTCCCCTCGATGATCGAATATGAAAGGATAAAGAACCGATGGAAAAGATCACCGGAATCATAGTCGAGTACAATCCGCTTCATAAAGGGCATCGTTATCACATCGAGCAAGCCAAAAGCTTGACCGGATGCGACGCGCTCGTCGCTGTGATGAGCGGTGATTTCGTTCAGCGCGGCGAGCCCGCCATTGTTGATAAGCAAGCGCGAACGAAAATGGCGCTCGCCGCAGGCGTTAACCTTGTTTTCGAAATCCCTGCCATATACGCGATTCAGGACGCAAAAGGATTCGCGCTGGGATCGGTCGGCGTTTTAGAAAGAGCCGGTGTGGTCACCGACATCGTTTTCGGTAGCGAGAGCGGGATTTTAGAAGATTTGGATCGCCTGGCCGAAAGATTGCATCAACCCGATGCCTCTCTTCTGGAAAAACAGCGCGGCTATATGAAATCAGGACTTTCCTTTCCTAATGCCAGAAAAATGGCTTTATCGGATCTTTCGGAAGGAGGAGAAAACGCGCCTGAGACGACGTTGGCGCTATCGAATAACATACTGGCGATCGAGTATCTCAAAGCCCTTCGGCACTTTCATTCCGATATCGCGCCGGCAACCATTCGCCGCGAAGGCGCTCCCTATAACGACTTAGCCCTGAACGATAGGTTTTCGAGCGCCTCCGCAATCCGCAAATGGATTCGGGAGGGGCATAACGAATTGATTGAGGCAGCGATGCCCTTCGAAGCTTACCAGTTACTCAGGCAAGAGTTCGATCAAAAACAGGCGCCGTCTTTTTTAGAAGCTCTGGGTTCCTTTATGATCCCCTTCCTGCGCGCGCGGAACCGTGATCATATCAAACGATACTCCGGCGTCGTGGAAGGGTTGGATCTGCGGTTTGTCGAATCGGCAAAACGATCCGATACAATCCAAGCGTTACTGGATGGTGTCAAAACGAAACGATTCACTTACGCAAAATTGCGTCGCATCCTCCTCTATTTGCTGTTCGAAATCGACGATGAGCTCATACGGGAAAGCAATGCGTACGGACCGCAATACATCCGGGTGTTGGGGTTCGATTCTGTCGGTCAGGAGACGCTCAAACTCCTGCGTTCCCGTTCCCGTTTACCTGTCTTGTCCACCGGTTCGACTTTCTTAAAAATGCTGCGAAAGCTGGAAAAACCGGGCTTCGCGGAACGTTTGGACCCTGAATTCCGTTATGCGTTGTTTCGAAAACAAATTGAGTTGAATTTTCGTATGACAGACTTTTACAGAAAAACCTTCTTTAATCAAACTTATATATCGCCTATGGATATCCAAACTCCGCCGATACGTGTTTTGAACAAACCGGATTGACGTGATATAATCGATAAAATGTGTTCAGGAGTGACCTCGCGTGATTAAAAGATTAGGGGTGCTAAAAACAGCGACAGCCGGGATTACCTGCTTAATGTTAGTGTTACCGCAATCTTTTTTAGTTCCGAGAGGAAACAGTTACCAATTATTGCAGGCGCTCTTAATCGACGGGTTCATCATACTCGGAATCTACACCTTTCGGGGTTTTCAGTGGGGCAATCGGACCTCACTGAACTCTTTGTTTAGTTCGATCTTTATTGGAAGCTTGTTTGGAAGCCTTTTATCGCTTATTCCCATCTACTTGTTCCCCCAACGCGTATCCTTTCTCTTACTCCTGTTCAGTTTTTTATTAAGCGCGGCCGGGGCTCCTTTTTTGTTTTTCGCCGCCTTGCAGTTGTTTATCAAATACTTTCCTGATCGGAACTATCTGGTCATCGGCAAGAAGGAAAAGATAGAAGCCATCTTGGAAGAAGTTCAAAAGGCCTCTTTCGATAAAGTCAAGGTTTACCGCTATATGAATCCGTCTTCTGTCGCCTTGCAGCAAGAATTGGACAACGCGATCGCCTTTGATGGGATCTTAATCGCAGACCAGGAACTGGCCAGTCACGTCGAACCTGTTCTGAATAAGGCCCACGAACGCCGGATACCAGTCAACTACCTGCCGATCTTGGTAGAGGATACGCTGCAAAGGATCCCGATCGCGTTGATCGAAATCTTCAAAGAGTATTACGAGATCGCCTTTTCGAAAGCGAACGATTCTCCGGCTAAACGCATCTACGATGTCATTCTCGCCGTTGTCGCTTTAACCTTCACTTCGCCTCTTTTGGCGGTATTTAGCCTCCTTATATTTCTCGAAAGCGGGTTACCGATTATTTTTAAACAAAAGCGGACCGGGAAAGAGCTCGTTCCCTTCACCATGTACAAGTTTCGGTCACTGACAAATATCAGCAAAAACAAGCTCGACAAGATGGAAAACCCGAACCAAACCATCGAACAACGGGTGACGAAAATAGGGAAGGTCTTACGGCTAATGAGGTTAGACGAGATCCCACAATTTTGGAATGTTCTGAAAGGCAACATGTCGGTGATCGGGCCGCGCCCGGAAATGGATGCCTACCATGAGATGGGAATGCGGCAGATCCCGTTTTATCGCTTCCGTTACAACCTGAAGCCCGGGATCACTGGATGGGCGCAAATCCATTATAAGCACACCTCTTCTCTCGATGACTACTATGTCAAAACAGAGCATGACTTGTACTATATCAAGAACAGGACTATTTTGCTGGATATCCAGATTACCCTGCATACCATCGAAACCATGTTGGGTCTTCGCGGGTCGAAATAGCCGATTGCCGTACCCAAAAAATCGCTAACAACCAAGTCCCCCCCATTCGTCGTAGCCCCCAGTGAAGGTAACTCCCCCTTTCATATCGAAGTCTTAACGGTTTTTCAAACGTCGGTAGATCCCGGCCAATAGGTTAATTTGCGGCACTTTTTTCATATACTGCTTGTACGCCTCTCCAAATCTTTCCATGTTTTGTTTTTCGCCCTGCCGGATGTACCCGTAGACGATGACGCCGTTGACCAACGAAAGAAAAAGCGTGATTCCATGGGGATGGAAACAGAAGAACGAGAGGAAACACAAAAGCGCTCCCAGGTACATCGGATGGCGGACGATACCATACACGCCGCTTTCGATCAATCCCCCGCTACGATTTCTGGTAAACGCGGCAAGGGAAGCCACCACCAAACCGGCGCCCATACTCAGTAAAACCCATCCGAGGAATAAGAGCGAGCGTAGCGAATCGTGTGTATCCAGCTTGAAAACCAAGTAAGGAAAGATCCCGATGGAAACCGCGCTGACGATATAACCCATCGTATTGATCGCCTTCTGTCTCATTCTATCGGCTCCTCATCGACAAGATCGGCGCTGAAACAAAATAAAAAACCGCGCCCCGAAAGGCGCGGCCGTTCTGGTGAGACTACTGGATAACCTTCCAGTTGCTGTCGACGGTGGCTTCGATCTCGCCCATCGTCAAGATGTAATCGGACAATAACTCCGCCACTTCCATCATAATGTCTTTCACGACGGGTTTCCCCTGGAACATCGGATAGTTGCCGCCACCCCCGGCGCGATAGTTATTAAGGACGACTTCGTATTCTCCGTCCATTTGAAGCGGTTTTCCTTCAAACTCCAGCTGTACGACTCTCTCGCCTATTGGTTTGGATACATCGATCGTGTAATCGATGCCTTCCCACACATCGTAGTTGTAATGCTGCGGTTTCGGAGAGACCCAACTCTCGTTCACCGCAATCTTTCCGTCTTGAATCGTGAAGTAGCTGGCGCACCGCTCAAGCGCGGATTTGATGTCTTGACCCGATACGCGGATGACTTTAAGCGTATTCGCATAAATATACACGGCGTTAACGTCCCGGAGCGAAACGGGTCCGGAACCCCATCCTTTGATATCATTCGTAAATAAAGCGGTCGAGGAGATTTTCGCGCCGGAGACCATCATCTGCACCTTATTGATAAACTCCAGCAACGCGTTGTCCCCCATACGCGTAATAAGCGGATCGACGACGGAAAAGTCGCCTTTGGCGATCCCAATGGGCGTATCCAACCATTTCTGGGTACTCTCCTCCACGGTACGGACCAAGGCCAAGACTTCCTCATCAGCCGGTACGCCTTTCGTGGAGATCAATTCGACCGATTTCGATACGATGACCCATCGTTTTTCGGTATTGTCGAGTTTGATCTCTGCCTTTCCAACCATCTGTCCCCAGTTGGAGGGCTGCAAAACGGGCACCCCTTGGCAGAATCCGGCGATGCTACGGTGTTGGTGGCCGGTTAACAGCAGATCGATGCCCTCCACTTCTTCCAACAATTGATACCCTTGGTTTTCTCCGCTCAGTTCTTCGGTAGGTTTGCCCGTCAAAATATCCCTTTCAAACCCGCCGTGATAAGAAACGATCACAACATCCACCTTTTCTTTTTCTCGCAAGTGGGGCACGTAAACCTTCGCGGTTTCGACCGGATCCAAAAAATCAACATCCAATATGTTCCGAACATCTTCCCAGTTGGGTATGTATTTGGTGGTTAAGCCCAGAATTCCGATTCGTACCCCTTTGACGGTGATGATGCGATAAGGCTCAAAGTAGGGGGTTTTCGAGAACCGGCGAACCACGTTGGCGCTGAGAAGAGGAAAATCAGCTTCCGAAGAGGCTTTGTTCAGAATACCCATCCCGTAGTTGAACTCGTGGTTCCCGATCACCGAGGCATGGAATCCCATCAGGTTGAGCGCCTGTATCATCGGATTGGGAGCGGTCGGATCCTTTTTGACATGGTAATAGGCGAAGGGGGTTCCTTGGATCAAATCGCCATTATCGATCAGGATCAGGTCTGGGTCTTGGTTCTTCAATTGTTTGACGAGGGTTTGAATTTTCGCCAACCCAACATCAGACGGTTTATTGGTCGCGTAGTTGATCGGAAAGATGTTCCCGTGGATATCGCTCGTTTGCAGGATCGTAATCGTTACGACTTCTGAAAATCCGAGCGCGGCCACCAGTAAAACGGTTAAAAGTAAGAGCGTTTTTTTCATACAATCCCTCCTTCAGTTTTCGGTCGTTTGTAGTGCACTTGTCTCTCTCAAACGGTCAATAGGTTCGTTTTTACTCTCAATCCAATCGTGGGGACGTCTCTGTCACGTGCTGGCTTTGTTCAGGGAAAGCAAGTCGATCCCTTGTTCCAATGGCAATAAGATCGTCTTGTCTTCGCGAATGGAGAGACTTACCTTCGATCCTTCCGGGCAAAGGCGTTCCTTATGCAATTCCGATTTGACCATGATTTCCCCAAACTCCGTTTTGATGTAGGATTCAATGGCGTTACCGAGGTAGACGTTGGTCGCGACCACTCCCGGAACGGCGCCTTTTCCATTCTCGTGGATCTTCAACGACTCGGGACGACACGCCATAACATACTGATGGGCATCATTCGGTGTCACGGTCTTCGCGATACGAATCGTAAGCTTTTTGTCGTAGAGTTCGGCAATCCCGTTTTTTCCTTCCCACGCAACGATTTTCACCGGAAAATAAGCCATCTTGCCCATAAAACCGGCGACGAATATCGAATTGGGTTCTTCGTAGATATCGAAAGGGGTGCCAGTCTGGACGATCTTTCCGTTATTCATCACGATGACGGTATCCGACAGCGTCATGGCTTCCGTGCGGTCATGCGTCACGTAGATAGCGGTAATGCCCGTTTTTTGCTGAATGCGCCGGATTTCCACGCGCATTTGCTCGCGTAGGAGCACATCCAAATTGGATAGCGGTTCGTCAAACAGCAGAACCGAAGGTTCCACTACTAACGCGCGCGCCAAAGCCACCCGTTGCTGCTGGCCCCCCGAAAGGCTGGAAGGCGGCCGATCTTCGAATCCGTTCAGTCCGACGAGGTCCAGAATGGCGCTTACCCTATCGTGTATCTCCGAAACTGGTACTTTCCGCATTTTCAAGCCGTATCCCACATTTTCTCCGACATTCATATGCGGAAACAACCCGTAGCTTTGAAATACCATTGCCGTATCCCGTTTCCACGGCGGTATAAAGGTGACGTCTTCGTCGCCGATCTTGATCTTTCCTTTCGTGGGGTTTTCAAAACCGGCGATCATTCTCAGACTCGTCGTCTTACCGCACCCGGAAGGGCCGAGCAGGGTCACGAAAGTGCCCGGTTCTATCTGGAATGAGATGTCGTTCACGGCCACGATCTCTTCGCCGCTGAAGCCTTTGAAAATTTTATAGACATTGGTCAATGAAACCGAAGAGGCTGACACAGAATCACCTCGTAATGATGTTCTTTTGCATACTGGAAGACTTCCCTACAAAGAAGCGCAATCCCCAAAATACGGCTAGGACGATGATCATTAGCGTGGTGGCCAAAACGCTGGCCAACCCGAAACGCAGATTTTCCGAGAAGTTATAGATAAGGATGGTGATATGATACCACTTCGCGGATATCAGGAAAATAACCGCGCTCACGGCTGTCATCGAGCGCACGAAGGTATAAGAAAGACTGGAAATGAAAGCAGGCCGGATGAGCGGCAGCACGATCGTACGAAAGACTGTCGCCGTGTCCGCTCCCAGAGATTGCGCGGCTTCCTCGATCGAAGGGTCGATCTGCCTCAGCGTCGCGATACCGCTTTCCACGCCCACCGGCAGTTCCCGAATGATATAGTTGATGATGATGATCGCTGCCGTCCCAACAAGAAGCAGCGGAGGTTTGTTAAACGCGATGATGAAACTTATCCCGACCAGGGTTCCGGGAACCGCGTAGGGGATCATAACCAACGCCTGCATGAGACCCTTCCCCGGGAATCGTTTCCTCACGATGATCATCGCGACAATCATGGCCAATAGCCCCGCGATAGGGGTGGCGATCGCCGCCAGCAGCGTGGTGTCCCCTATCGCATCCTTCCCGCGTTGCAACGCTTCGACGATGTTATCGAAGGTGAACCCGTAATCGATCCCCCAGTTTTTGACGAAACAGCCCGCGACAATCGTTGCATAAAGCGAAATCAAAAACCCGGATATCACCGCCATCATCGCGAAAAGCATCCTCTTCACTCCGGGACTGACGACCTCGAGTATCCGCCCGGAGGGCTTTCCGGTAACGGTTACATATGATTTTTTGCTGATCCAATAACGTTGCAGGCCGAAGGCAAGAAAGGTGGGAATGAGCAATACGATCGACAACGCCGCCCCGATATCCAGGTGGTTCATACCCGTCACTTCCATATACGCTTCGACCGACAGGACCTTGTACTTCCCCGCCAAGATCAGCGGATTCGCAAAATCCGCGATCGAGTTCGTAAAGACGAGCAGCCAGGCGCTCGCGATTCCGGGAACCGACAAAGGAAGCGTTACCGTCGAAAACACCTTCCAGCGTGAGGCTTTCAGATTCATCGCCGCTTCTTCAAAGGTCGAATCGATCGCTTCAAGCACGCCGCTGAGTACCATAAAGGCAATCGGAAACATTCCCATCGTTTGAACGATCACCAATCCGTCCAATCCGTAGATATCGACGTTCGTCAATCCCAAGATCCTTCTCGTGATCAAACCATAGCTCCCGAAGAGGAGGATCATCGAAAGGGTCAGAGAAAACGGGGGAGAGATTACCGGCAGGGTCGCCATCGTCGAAAAAAACTTTTTCCCTCTGACATTCGTTCGAGTCAGCGTAAAGGCGAACAAAAAGCCGATCGCCGTCGATACCGTCGCCGTCAATACCCCCAGCAAGATACTTCCCCACAACGCCTGCAGGTAGTTGCGATTGCTCAGAACGTATTTCCAGACTTCCAGCGAAAAAACACCATCCTTCAACATCGTCAAACGAAAGGCCTGATACAGAGGAAAGGCAATGAAGACTCCGACAATGAGAAAGACGATCAGAATGGTATAGACCAGTATCGGGTCTTTACTGAAGGCGTTTACAAACAAGATACACAGTAACAAGACGATGAAGGCAACGGCAAAACCCGTCAAGAGATTTCCGTAGTTTCGGATAACGCTTCCGTCATGTAGGAGAATCAACGTACCGCTGACATAGCCTAACTCCTCCGGTATAATCGGTGTAAAGGAAAGATAGACCGGGTGTCCTTCCCATTCGACCCGTTTGGGATAGAAATATACCTCTTCGTAGTAGGTGCTTTCCAACCCGTAATCATAGAAGGGCAAAGATTGCGCCCAATCGAAGAAAGCTTGGTCTGCCGCCGATGAAATGACCGCTCGAACTTCCTCACCGAACTCAGCGTTACCTTCGGAGATAAAGGGAAGGATATCCGGGTACTGTTGTCGTGTGGCCGATACCCATTGATCATAAGAACGCGACGGCACCGATTGCGAAAGAAGTAAACCCGCCTCTTTCAACCTCTGGATAGAGATCGTCGTGAACTCCGTTTCCAAAGTGCGAAATACCCACACGATCAGGATGATGCCGATCGCGCTGAAAAGAATCGCTTTCAACCATTTATTTTTCAACGATCAACCCCCTGCATTCTCAACCTGAACTGATGAAACCCCGAAACGGGGAAAGAAAACGGAGAAAGAGCCTCAAAAGGCTCTTTCTCTGATATCTTCCGAAGGTCTTACCGCCCGATTTCAGCCGTCCATCTGGCCGTCAGCCGGTCTCGGTTTTCCGCATCCCAAACAAGATCCTGGTCAACCGTATAGATGTCTTTAATCTGGATATAAACGTCATTGGTCGGCGCTTCCGGAGAAAGGGGGATCACGTACCAGGCCGCAATGATCCCTTGCGCTACTGGACCCAGGACCCAATTATAGAGTTTTTTTGCCTCGACTGGCTCCTTTCCCCCCTTCACCAAGGACATCGCGGCGATTTCGAAACCGGTTCCATCCCTTGGCAACGTGATTTCGACAAGCGCGCCACCTTTTACCAGGCGGACGAGATCGTGCAAATAACCGATAGCGACGGGTGTTTCCCCGATCGCGCATTCTTTTCCCGGTGCCGAGCCTGAACGGGTGTACATATTCACATTCTGGTCCAGTTGTTTCAAAAACGAAAAGGTCTTCTCTTCATCGCCGTCGTAAAGATAACGAATCGTTGTGATAACGTTGTAAGCCGTTCCTGAAGTGTTGGGGTTCGCCATACGGACCATCCCGCGGTAATTTTCCGAAGCGATCTCTTCCCAACTCGCAGGCGCTGTAATACCCAGCTCTTTGGCTCGATTGGTATTCGTGACGAAGGCGAGAGGTCCGACGTAAAGACCCACCCAGTAACCTTCTGGATCCCGGTATTGTTCCGGAATGCTCATAAATTGCGGGCTTTTATAATTCGCCGTTAATCCTTTCATCTTGGCTTGCACATGCAGTACGCCCACACCGCCAACCCATATTGAGGCTTGCGGATTCTCTTTTTCCGCTTCTAAACGCGCGACGGCTTCGCCTGTCGAAAGACGAACCCACTCCACCCGGATGCCGGTTTCTTTTTCAAAGGCATCAAAGACTTCTTTCGCGAGCGGTTCTTCGAAAGTGGTATACGCTTTTACGGAGTTGGCCGAAAAAGCGAGAACAGCAAGCAGTAGACATAAAGCAATTGTACCGAGACGTTTCATCATTTTCCTCCTTTGATATAATGTGTAAAAATCCATTAAGGTATTGAGGATTATAACATAGTTGCTTTTTTTGGTAGCCAAACACCGATCGGTTCCGGGGAATCCTGATCGGTCACCGTAAGAAGGAACCCCTTTTCTGTAGGGGAAAATTAGAGTATAATCGATGAACGGTCATCGAGAAGGAGACGGTTTTCCCGAAGGTTTAATGGAAGAAACGAATTCCGGTGGCCCAGCCGCAAACCCGGGTTCCGGACGCGCGCGGTTAAAGCCATGAACGAGAGATTGCGAGGTGTTGAAATGACGAGGACGCATGCCTACGTGATTACCGAGCCCTACCGGGGGAATATACAGGGTTTTGACGTATTGGACCTTTCTTCGGAAGACGTGCTGGTAAAAGTTCAAGCCTGCGGGGTTTGCACGACAGATCGGCGATTATTCGCCGGGAAACTCAAGGTCGCGTATCCCGTCATCGGAGGCCATGAAGTTTCCGGAGAAGTCGTCCGGGTGGGCAGGGACGTGAAGAACGTTGCGCCAGGGATGCGCGTCGCGCTGGATACGATCTTTCGCTGCGGGTCTTGCTATTACTGTCGGAAAGGGTTGGACCATCTATGCCTCTATTCGAGAAAAGGGGCGAAGATCGGAGACGCCGTGCTGATCGCCGGAGGGTTTTCCGAGTATATCACCGTCAAGCAAGCCCAGGTCTTCTCCATGGCCGATACCGTGGATTTCGTCGAAGCGGCGATGTCAGAACCCTTCGCATGTTGTTTGCACAGTTTCCAAAAAGCGCATCTCTCTTCGGGTGACTCGGTACTCATTATCGGAGCAGGTACGATGGGTCTACTGCACGCAATCACCGCGCAACTAAACGGAGTGGCCTCTTTGATCAGCGATTCCGACGCTGCGCGCCGGGATTTCGCGAACCAATTAGGATATCGGACGGTCGAGCCGTCCATGGTCATCGAAGCGAAACAAAGAAACAACGAGGGGCTGGGATTCGATGCGGTGTTTATTACGGCTCCCGTTCTTTCTTTGATCAACGACTCCCTATCATTGGTTCGAAAAGGCGGCGCGATTGTTATTTACACCTCTCTCCATCCCAGCGGAAATGTCGTTTTCGACGCAAACCAGATGCACTACACTGAAGTTGTCATTACGGGAACGGAGGGGAGAACCAAGGAAGATTTCCGAAAAGCAACCGCGCTGATCTCCAATGCTTCCGTGGATCTTAAGCCGTTAGTGACGAAACACATCCGCTTGGGAGATTTATCGGAAGAACTGTCGAATGTTCCCTCCGGTAACAGTCAACGGACGATCATCACCTTTTGATTCGGAGGTTTAAGTGATGGAAATATTCACTATGAAACGCATACGGCGCCTTTTCCGGGAAGATGGCAGAAGTCTTATCGTCGCGATGGATCACGGCAGCGCGATGAATGTTTTTCCCGATCTCTCGGATACGCCCTCGGTTCTGCGCGCAATCGTCCAAAATGGCGCCGATACCGTTTTGACTTCTTTCGGAATCCTTAAAAATTATTGGCGAATCCTTGAAGACACCGGCGTCATCCTCCGGTTGGACGGCGGTATCACTTCCTTTAAAGAGGGAGGTAAACGGTATAGCCAGCTTTTCACGGTAGAAGACGCGCTGCGGTTGGGAGCGGATGCCGTCGGATGCATGGGGTTGCCGGGGTGCGATTTCGAGAACGACACGCTGTCTTACCTCTCAGGAATATGTTCCGAGGCGCATCAGTGGAATGTCCCCGTATTAGCGGAGATGCT
>JAAYCF010000198.1 GCA_012744415.1 Thermotogaceae bacterium | reverse complement strand
GGCTCGACTTCCCGAGGATTGGGAAGATTCGAAGCGTCTCTGGTGGAGGAAAAATTCCTTTTGGAGGCGATCCCAGATGTTCGATGAAATCCTAAGTATTTTTTCTTACAAAATTTTGATCATACCACAAACGGGTTTCCTCGTATCTCAAGGCAGCGTACCTCTTGACCCATCAGAACCAGATATTTCGTTTATGCGTTGTACCCTTCCAGGTATCGGTTTGCTTCCTTATATCCCCGGGTCAAGTATAAAAGGGCCTTTTCGCGCTCACGGGGAGTCATTACTTAAAAGTCTTGGAGATGAAACCCACAATCACTTCGCGTGTAATATAAGCGAAAGCTGTACCAGTAGACGAAATGAAGAGTATTCAAAACTTACGGGTTCGGAGAAATATTTAAAGCTGTGTTATGCCTGCCGTATGTTCGGGTGTATGCTGGTCGCATCTGTTATCCGTTTTGAGGACTGCTATCCCTGGCGGAATCTCGAAGAAGCCTCCAATCTTTATAAAGAGCTGGATGAGCATATTATGGTTCGTAATGGGATTTCCATAGACAGAAACTCGGGTAAAGTAAATAAAGGAGCTCTATTCTATTACGAATCTGTGAATTTACCCTTCTACGGACAGGTGGTTTTAAAGAATCCAGAATTATGGCAAGTCGCTCTTTTCTTGAAGATTATCGATCATATCAATGAAGGGTTTCAAAAATTTGGGAGAGCCAAAAGCCGTGGTTTAGGACGCGTTAAGATCGAACCAACCGAATTGACCCTTTACACGAAAGGAAAGAAGGGAATCCTTTTTCGCACTACGGATAACAGGCGTGAGGCTTCATCAGAACGTGTCATTGAAGGCTTAATGTTAAACGATGATGGATGGCTAAGAAAAGGAATCGTTTCCGGTGAAGAAATGAAAAAAGTCAATGCCTTTATTTCCAAAAAAGGAATTGAAGAACTGCTACAACAAGCGAAGCGGGTGGGATAGATGCCGGAGCTTGAAAAAGGTTATTTCCGAATTGACATCCCAAGGGTGCAGGTAAGTCCGACACGTCCTTTCTTGGAAAAATTCTCAGGAAGGTGCGGAAAAATAATTATCCGATGGAAAACCCTACAACCGTTTTCTATTACTAACGGAGTCCTTACTCTCACTCGAGAACAAGATAAAACTGAACCTCTTTACCGATTCTATCGTTTAGGCGATGTGTTAATATTCCCGGGTTCAGCCTTTAAAGGAATGGCACGAACCTATACTGCCGCGATTTTCGGGCTTGATTTCGCTGACGAATTATACGGGGATTGTGACTACGGAGTAACAGACAGAGATCAGAACCGTAGAAATAACAAAATCAATCATGCTTCAAAAGTATTTTTCGATGACGCGCTTCTTAAAACGAAACAGTTAACAAAACAACCAACCATGGAAGCTTTTTCAAAAAACAAAACCAAAACGAACACGTTCCGCATCTACCAATTGAAGAAGAGCGAAGAGATGAAAACTCAAAGTTACGACATGGAATGTTTTCCCGCAGGCGTTAGTTTTGTTACCGAAATCCAGTATATGGGGCTTTTAGATGAGCATTTTCACGCGTTCTTTTTAAGTTTAGGACTTCACAGCCGATATCATTTTCCTCTCAAATGCGGAAGAGGTAAGAGTACGGGATACGGCGCTATAAAGGCCTCTTTGGAAATAGTGACTCAATTCGACGAAAAATGTCCGTTTTCGCCATTAAAAGATGTAACAGAAGCGGTAAAGAAGAAACTGACTGAAGAACCTACCTTTTCTCTTCCCGAAAGTCTCGACAACTTGAGAATGCTACACGAAAAATGCAATGAATAGAGGGGGAGGAGTTTAGTGACCGTAGATAACGAAACATTAAACAATCTCTACCGATTCGTCAATGAAGAGATCGAGTGCTTGTCTCCAGATGAACGACAACACTTATCAGCCAATTCGCTTAAGAGCTTTCAATCATTAATCCTTTCGCAAGGAATCGACGCCTACCGAGACTTCGGAAAGATACAAAAATGCTTACGACCTGATGAGATACAAAGATTCCAAATAATCGAGGCCTTTCTGGATAAAGTCAGAGAACGATTCCAAATCTCCGATAAAGCGACTTTCTCAACCTATATCGGATATGCCGCGCGTATTAGCGCTTACGCCCTCTTGGTCGTTAACGCGCAATCCGCGGAAGAAGAAGAGAAAGCGGCAAAAAGGATACCAAATAAAAAAAACGATAACAGATACTCGAAAGAAAAATCGCAACCTGCTAACAGTTATTTCGCCGAAGTACTAAAAGCTTCCTTGGACAAGAAAAAGAAAAATAAAGAAAAATAGCGTGTATCAACAAGGTACCCTCGATTGTTCCTTCGATTCGGGATTTTCTTTATTCATTATTTTTACGCATGCACGTTCTAACGCTTTAAGTTTATTGGCTGTCACGTCCCAGATAATCGGAAGGCTGACGCCGAAATATTCATGGGTCAATATATTCCTTAATCCGACGATCTTCCGCCACTCAATTTCATAGGCTGCCCGCTTTATGCTTTCCGGTAAGCGGGTAGCAGCTTCTCCGATGATTTCGAGATTTCGGACAACGGCGTCTTGGGTTTTCGTATCCCGAGAGAACGTTTCGTAATCCATTGATGTAGTGTATCCCTGAATTCGAGCGATGGCTTCCAGTATATCATCGAGGTAAAGAAGCGGGTCTCTAGGCATAAATCGTTTCTTTATCGATGACCTGTTTCAAGCGTGGTTTTACAGTGTCTGCCAAAACTAAATCCACTGGTTTTTGGAAGATTTTTTCCAACTCGAATTTTAGATCCATATAATTGTCGAAAGTCGGTTCTCCCAACTCAACAATGATATCCACATCGCTAAAAGACCGTTCCTCACCCCTGGCGACAGATCCGAAAACGCCGATTTTTATTACCGAAAAACGCTCCTTTAGCTCACGCTTCATTCTCACAAGTTTTTGCAGCACTTTTTGAATCGAGTCTTCCTCCATATTAACCCTCTCGCTTTTTTCGTTTTCATTCAACTCTCTAACTTCCGTACCGAAATCCTTTTCATAGCCCGTAAATTATCAAAAATGTCGTCCGTTTCACCTGAACGGTTTCTCTTCTCTCTCTTCGTTCGACTTCTTTTGAATACCTCGAAAAAACCCTCTCGTACGAGTATAGCATATCACAGATATTTCCATACTTTTCGAGTGGCCATTCTCGATTTTATCTTTGTTTGCGCGAAAAACCGGACTTTAAACAATTCCGAGTTCTCTCTCGTATTTGATAAAGTGTGTATATATTCCTAAGAACACCCAACAACCCCTTATGGAGGTACAACTATGGGCTTTCTGCAAGCCGTCTTTAATCTTGCCCGGAGAGAGGGCGATACCGGAAACGGCCTCCCCTCGCTTCTCGATCTGCCTTCCGATCCCGAAAACGGCAGAGTGATCCGAATCGGGCTGAAGGTCTCTTCAATGTCGCTACCCTACGCTATCGTCGGAATTGGAACCATCGATGTGACAGATGTCCTTCCCGGCGAAACAACAGAAGAAGAATGGAAAGCGCGATACCTGTTCCGTGAACCGTCCAGCCCGTCTACCGGATGGCGATACTCCCCGGTCATAAAAATCGGGGCGCCAACGACCTTCGAAAAATTCGAAGAGTCCTGGGAAAAGTTCCGTAAAACCCTATCCGAAAAGACCTTTCCCGATTTCGAGTGCAAGGGTGTCCTCGCCGCGGGTTCTGGAGAAATCATTATTTCCGATCTGGAGCCAAGGAAAAAAGAGATTTTCTCCTATATGGAAAAAAAACGTTCCCACACGCTGGTTTTCGGAATCGAGGAAAACGGCGCGTTTTTCTATCCCGGCGATCTCCCGCCCTTTATCGAATACTGCAAGACGAAACTCGGCGCGCTGTCCGCCCAATCGGAAGAGGGCGTTTGCAGTATCTGCGCCAATCCTATGACAAACGCGTTTCACCTCGATCGCATCTTCTCTTTCGCCACCTTCGACAAACCCGGTTTCATTCCCGCTTTGGACCCGAAAAATATAGAAGGCGTTTTCCCGATCTGCTCAAAATGCTTCGATACGCTCAATCATGGACGCGCGATCTTGGACCGCTCTTATACCGACACGAACACCTTGCCGGGGTACCGATTGTGGATCATCCCGGAAGTCATGGGGGGTGGAAAAGCCGAAGCGGTCGTCTTAAAACAATTCGAGAACTACCTCGTGGAGCGAAAAGCTTCCGGAGAGGGAACCCTGCTCCGGTACTTGACCGCATCCGGCGATAGTCTGGTATTCCATTTTGTCGTTTGGCAGAAGATGCAGGCGAAGGAACTGGTGCATTTGATGGTGGAAGATGTTTCCCCGAGCTGGCTGGCTGTCCTCGAGAGCAAATGGAAGGCAGTCCGAAAGCGCATCTTTCCGGAAGAATCGGAACGCGATATGGATCATCTGGATTTTCTGTTCACCTTCATTTTCTACCTGTTTTCGGAGCAAAACCCGAAGAGCGCCGATGATAAAAGCGTTCTGACCAAAACCGTCATCGAGATCGTTGCGCGCTTACTGAACAGGCAACGCATCGATACTTTATGGCTGAAATCGCTATTCGTCTCCCGGTTTCCTTCACTGATGTCCGGAGGCGTCAATCCCCGATTTAGTCTACGAAAACAATTGATGTTCATCGAGTACATCGCCGCTGTCAATCAGTCAGTAAAAGGATTCACGGTTTAATAACCCTAAAGGAGGGCTAACGATGACGATCGATTTCTTCAAAGAGTTTCAGGATCCGTATTTACATTCGCCTGAAGGCGAAGGGGTTTTTCTTGCCGGAATATGCCTTGGACAACTC
>JAAYCF010000197.1 GCA_012744415.1 Thermotogaceae bacterium | reverse complement strand
TGTTGCTTGCCTTTCTGTTCAAAGGACCGATCGGGATCGGAACGATCATCTTTGCTGTTGCGGCGGGCCCGCTTATCCAGCAGTTCCTTCGCTTGTCTAAAGCTTTAGATTGATCAAGCCTTTATCCATCTATCCCGCGATCCCATCGGTATCGAAGAGAATTCGATCTATAAAAGTTACGTTATTAAGTATTAGCGGGTCGATGTCACGATACGATCCGCCAGCGAAGAACGGTTTTCATCCGTTCGGGAGCGGTTTTTCGCGGGTCTGATAGGTAGATTTCCCGATGACGGCGTTCTTTTCGGACTAGTTCATTTATTTCGCAAAAATCCGCCATTCTTGAGAAACTCTTGCTCTCTTCATCGTAAGGGCCGATATGCATCATCTGGACGCAACGGCCTTCTTCCAAAATTTCAAAAATGGCCTTATCAACCGGTAATTCAGGCTTTTTTTTCTTGGTTCTTTCAAAGATTTCCTCCGCCAACTCCGGTGTCAAGAAATCAGGTTGGCGAATCATGATTCGATAGGCGTAATCGTCTTTGCTGATAACGTCCGATGGGAAGGAATTAGCCGATTTCGCTTCCGATTTTATGTCCCATACGCCTTCCAGAGGGAAAACCGTGTACTCTCGATATCCCTCAGGAATATAACCGGATTTCGGCAGCATTTTTAGGGTATATGACAGAGCGTACAAGGTTTCAACATGCTTGGAAAAACCTTCTTTGTTCGGATCGCCTTCCCCTTCGAGGACAAAAAACCGAAAAGCCGGTACGTCAATGATTTCGGGATCAGTTTTTGGGAGATAGTAAAGTTTATCCGTTTTTTTATAGTCGATCTTGCCTGTTTCCACTTTTTCTTGCCCCTTTCACACATATGAATCGATTCGGCGAATCGATCGGTTCCTTCAAAACTCCTTCGGTCTGGTGATCAAGGGTTCCGTCGTATCGGCTTTAAACCTTCCGATCTTTTTCGCGATCCGGACGACAAAGAAAACCTTTAGAAGATCCCATCCAAAAAAGGGAAGGACACCGATTAAAAATCCCTTCTCGAAGTTTCCCAAATATAAACCCAACCAACAGCCCCCGATCAGATAAAGAAAACCGAGCCCCAACAGGCAAAAAACCTGAAATGCGGGGAAGCTTCGAGCTTTCGCGGTTAAAAAAGCCACGAATGGAAAAGCGAGCAAGAACCCTCCGGTAGGACCGAAAAGTACCGGGAGGCCCGATCTGAATCCCGAAAAAACAGGGAAGCCGAAGAATCCGAGAAGTAAATATAAAAACTGCGCCAAAAACGCTTTCTTTTCAGGTAAGAAAACGCCCGTTAAAAAAACGAAAAATACTTGCAGCGTGAACGGGACGGGCCCCAATGGAATACTAATCTGAGATCCCGCGGCGGTTAAGGATACCAACAAGCCCGAGAGCGCCAGTTCCCGAGTGTTCGTTTTTCTAAGTTCCCTATTTTCGCTCATCTCAATTGGTTTCATCAGATGACCCTTTACGGATAGTCGGTTGTATTCGCCTTTCAGAACTCATCGTTCCCATCGCATCGTTTAATCATTTGAAAAAAGACAGGTTAACCGAACTGAGAAATATCGAATAGAAAGGTTGCTCGATTTGTCGGATTATACACCTATCGCTTGAGCGATTTTGGTTATATCGGTCGAAAAAACCCCCTCTACGAGGGGGTATTCTTGACTATCTGACGTTCCTGACGCCGTTGTTCCAGTTTATGTTTAAGACCAAGCAGGCTAATCGAGATGTTTTCGTCTTCGACGACGATGTCATCGGGTACCCGCAAAATAATCGGGGCGAAATTCCATATTGCGCGGATCCCGCATGCGACCATCTGCTCCGCAAGGCTTTGAGCGCTTTCCTTCGGAACGCAAATGATACCGATTTCGACTTTAAATCGTTTGATAATGCGTCGCAGGTCTTTTATGGGCAATACGGTCAAGTCTCTAACAAAAGTCCCCTGTTTTTGCGGGTCACTGTCGAACAACGCGACGATTTCCATTCCATAGGCAGAAAACCCTGGGTAATTGGCAATTGCCGCCCCTAAATGCCCTACGCCGGCCAGTATGACGTTGTTTTTATTCGTCGTGCCGAACAATCGGTTAAGTTCCTCGAGAAGGGTTTTTATATGGTACCCTACTTTTGGTTTTCCATTGTACTTGATGTAGGAGATATCTTTCCTGACCTGTTCGGGCGTGATCTTAAGCCGTTCCGCGATTTCGTCCGAAGAGATGTTTTCTTTGTCCGGCAATTCCGCGAGAACCATCTGGTACAGCTTTAACCGATCAAGCGTCGCTTTTGGAAAGTATAAAAGACCATTTTCCTGTTCGTTTGGCATTTCGACTGAACACCTCCGTATCCCTTCCAGGCTGAGACTTTGAAAAGGGGGTTTCACGTTCGGACGATTTGGGTTTTTAAAGCTTCTATGACCTTTTCGGTCGTAGCCTCGCTGACTAATTGATCTCCCACCAGAACGTTCGGTGAATGGCCGCAATTTTCTGTGCAGAAGGTGCCCATCACTTCCACGTTTTTCGCCCACTCTTCTGATTTTACACTTTCTATCAGATCCGCGAGTATTTTATAAGAACCTTTCGCATAGCAGGAGGTTCCCAAACAAACCTTAACCGTTGTTTTTTCTGTTTCAGGTACCGGCAGCGGCATGATTTCTATGTTGGTTTCAGCGATTCTTCTATGTGGCTTATATGTTGTGTGTAAGATATGATGGGCTTTTTCGCTTAAAGGTTGTCCAAAGTGTTTTTGATAGAGTTCCCGCATATAGAAGTTCTCTATTGGCGAGTTAATAGAATTAATACCGACCGTATCCCTTAAGCTCATAGCTCGTTCTTTACGGGTGACGGTATCATTCGGATAAGGCTGTCCGCCCCCGCCGATACAACCATGGTTGCACGCCATGACTTCTATGACATCGACGTTGAGTTGGCCGGCCTGTACTTCTTTCATAATGGCGCGAACATTTCCTAAACCGTAAACGATGGCTCCGCGGACCGTTTGCCCTTCACCATAGAGGGCTTCAACGATTTTAATCCCTTCTTCTCTTTCGGTTATCACAACATCGCTGATGTGAATATCATCTTTCAAAACGTCCAATACACTCATTAAAACACCGCCTGTCTTCCCAAAACTTAAACCGCTTTGAGAAGAAATCCCGTAAGGTCGATCGAAAGGTTCTGGCACAATGTTTTTTAGTTTCATACCGCTTGTTTTAACCATTTGGGCGAGTTCACGGGTTGTCAAGACCAAGTCGACCAGTCCTTCGAGTTCTTCTCTTTTGGCTTCGTGTTTTTTCGCGGTGCAGGGCATAAAAGAAACCAAATAGATGTCTTCTTTGTTTAATCCGTTTTCACGAGCGTAAATCTCTTTAATAACGCTCCCGAGCGCTTGTTGCGGTGATTGGACGGATGAAAGATTCTCGAGATAATCCGGATAAAACTGTTCTACGAACTTTACCCAACCGGGGCAGCAGGAGGTCAGCTGAGGGAGCGCTTTTTTGTTTATCAGCCGGTCTTTAAATTCGTAAGCCTCTTCATACGCGACAAGATCTGCGGCAAATGCGACATCGAAAACCTTAGAGAACCCGGACATCCGCAAAAAGCTTGCGAGGCGTCCGGCCATGACCATGTCCGAAGAGAGTCCGAACTCTTCCTGGATCGCTACCCGGACGGCAGGGGCGATCATCCCAATAACCGTTTTTTTCTTTTTCAAAGCTTTGTAGAGCTCATCGAGATCGTTTCGGAAGGTTAAGGCGCCCGTGGGGCAGTAGGCGACACATTGTCCGCAGTATACGCATTCGGTAAGAGAGAGACCGTCTTCGAAGGCGGGGACCACTTGAGAGTTAAACCCGCGATAAGCAAAATCGATCGCGCCGACCGATTGTATCTCCTCGCATACGCGAACGCAGTCACCACAGAGAATACATTTCGAATTATCTCTTACGATTGGTGAAGAGTAATCGGTGATGGTGTTTTTTTTATTTTTAGAGAAGCGGTTTTTCCGAATGCCGAAATCTTCCGCATATTTCTGCAACTTACAACTGCCGTTCCGTTCGCACGTAGGGCAATCGCCATCGTGTGAAGCGAGAATCAACTCGAGAATGCCTCTTCTCAGCTCATAGATTTCGGGCGTATTCGTTCGAATTCTCATCCCTTCTCTGGGACTTAGGGTACAAGAAGTGACGACATCTTTTCCGTCCACTTCTACCAAGCACATGCGGCAGGCCCCGAAAGTGGAGGCTTCCGAGAGGTAACACAGGTTTGGGATCTCGATTCCGATGTGTTGTAAAGCTTCCAGCATATTTCTTTCATTGTCTTTGATAATCGTTTCTTTACCGTTCACGATGATCTTCATAGGTCATTCCTCCCGTTAATGAACCAATTCGATGGCTTTAAACTTACATTTTTCGACACATAGTCCGCATTTTACGCATTTTTCTTCATCAATCATAAAAGGTTTTCCCCGTTCGCCGCTTATTGCGTTTTGCGGGCAAGATCTCGCGCACAATCCGCATCCCTTGCAGAGCTCCGGGTTTATTCGATACTTCTTGAAGGCGGTGCACATGCCGCTCGGGCATTTGCCTTCTATATGCGCCACGTATTCTTCGCGAAAAAGCTTTAATGTACTTAGAATGGGATTCGGAGCGGTCTTCCCTAACCCGCACAAAGAGGCGGTTTTAATAATGCGGGCGAGGTATTCCAAGTTTTCAAGGTCTTCGTAGGTAGCCTTTCCCTGAGTGAATTTTTCCAAAATCTTATAAGCTTGATAGGTTCCTTCACGACATGGCGCGCATTTTCCACACGATTCTCTCTTCGTGAAGTCCAAAAAATACCGAGCCACTTCGACCATGCAATTGTCGGTCGTCATCGCCACGATTCCACCCGACCCCACCATAGCGTCGACCGATTTCAACGTGTCGTAATCCAGTGGTAGGTCCAAGAATTCTTCGGATAGGCACGCCCCGGAAGGACCCCCTATTTGGATCGCCTTTAATTCTTTACCGGCGACTAACCCGCCGCAGATATCGTAGATGATTTGCCTGAGCGTCGTTCCAAACGCCACCTCGATAATCCCATTCAACTTCAAAGGACCTGTCACCGAAAACATCTTCGTACCAGGAGTCTTCTCCACCCCTCTTGACCGATAAGACTCAATACCGTCCCGAAGAATCTTGGGAGCGTTCGCATAGGTCTCCACATTGTTGATTAGGGTTGGAAATCCCCACAAACCCGATTGGGCCGGGAAGGGAGGTTTCGGTTTCGGTACGCCGCGCTTTCCTTCGATGGATGCTAAAAGAGCGGTTTCTTCGCCACAAACGAAAGCTCCGGCGCCCTCTTTCACCTCCGCATCGAAAGAAAAATCGGTACCGAGGATGTTTTTTCCTAAAAAGCCCAAACGTCGCGCATCTTCTATCGCTTTATTGAACATCCTGACCGCAATCGGGTATTCGGCGCGTAAATAGGCGTATCCTTTTCCGGCGCCTACGGCGTAAGCGGCGATGATCATCCCTTCAAGCACACTATGGGGATCCCTTTCCAATAACGTACGATTCATGAAGGCTCCCGGGTCTCCTTCATCCCCATTGCATACGACGAACTTCTTCTCTCCGGGGGACTTTCTGGTGGCTTCCCATTTAACGCCTGTCGGGAAACCGCCGCCGCCGCGTCCTCTCAAACCGGCTTCTTTCATGGTTCGGATGATTCCTTCGGCGGTTTGCTCGGAGAGCGCTTTGATTAGGGACGAATACCCGCCTCGGCCCATGTAATCTTCGATGCTGTCACATTCGCACTTCCCGATGTCTTCCATAATATAAAGGTTCTGGTGTTTGTAAAAATCGGCATCCTCAAGCCGCTCGACCTTATGTCCCGTAATCGGATCAGTCAGCATCAGGCGTTCGATCGGTTCCCCATGAAGCAGCGTCTTATCGATGATCTCTTCGACATCCCTCACTGTCACGTTCGCATACATGTAGTTCCACGGTAGGACCGTTACCAACACTCCCGAAGAGCAACGTCCGCAGCAACCCGTTTTTCTGACCGGGTCTTGGTCTTCTTCGTGATCATTTTCTTTATTTAATGAAATCGCCAGGTTTTTTTCGGCGATGATTCTTTCAAATTCTGCATAAACTTTGAGAGCTCCTTTGGCGGTGCATCCTGTTCCGACACAGACATAGACCGTTTTTTGATTCAGTTTTCTTTCGCGTCGTACCTTTTCATATTCGATAAGATCTAAGGCTTCTTTCGGGTTGTTGATCATGGTTAGGCTTCCTTCCTTTCCTTTAGATTTTTTAGTATTCTCGTGACTTCCTCCGGCGTCAGGTTTCCGTAGACCTCTTCGTTAATGACCATCGCCGGAGCGAGGGCGCAGGCACCGAGACAACCGACTTGGTCTAGACTGAAAAGCAGATCAGGCGTGACTTCTCCGGGTTTGATGCCGATCTCTTTTTCGATCGCTTGAAGAAGAGAGGTTGACCCCTGCATGTGGCAGGCCGTGCCGTCGCAGATGGAAATCGCGTACTGCCCCTTCGGTTTCAGAGAGAACTGAGCGTAAAAGGTGCCCACTCCGTATATCTTTGCGGGCGGAAGGTCAAGCGCGACTCCGAGGTAATTGATCACATCTTTCGGCAAATGACGGTACTCCTTCTGAACATCGAGGAGAATCTTGATCAAGTTTTTTTTGTCATACGCATGTTTCTTTAAGATTTCCTCTACTTTAGAGAAATTTCTTGTTATCGGCATGAAAAGGCCTCCTTAGAAGTATTCTATATTAACTAATTTTCCTTTTTTTTCGAGAGAAGTGGCTATATCGTGAATAATTCTGAATTTGAGCGAAATGTCGTGGCTAAACAACGGGTTTTGGTGCGCCGGGTTGATGGCCCTTCCGACAAGGAAGTTGATGCAATCCGCTTCTTCAATGAGGTCTATCAAGCGCTTCGCGCCGTATCCGAGTTCTCTATCCTGGTTTTCGAGGTAACGGTAGACTTGCGAAAGAGTAATGATTCCTTCCGTGATCAAGTCGATCCCGTCAAGGTATCCGATGGGAGGCGACTTTTCGGTAATGGAAAAAATATCGATATCGATGGTTTTGCCCAGCGTTTTTTCCAGAATTTGACCTGTGGTTCCTCCGCATACGACTTTTTTGCCGAAAAGCCCCATAAACTTTTGAACCACGAATCGGTCACTCTCCGGTTTTTCCGGAGGGCCCACCAACACGTTCGTCACTCTGAATTCTCTAAAATGGAGGCCTGCCGCGAGCGCATCATCACCGCGCGTGCCTTTGTCTAAGCGACTGGCGAGATTGACGATATAGGTGACGATCTCTTGATGGCTGATTTTGTTCTTCAATAGATGGACCAGCTCGGTCTTGATGTTTTCCAGACCCAGACCGAAGGGGAAATTCGGAATGCCCATTCCGGCTTGTGAGACGCCGTCAGTCATGAGAAACAGGGAATCGTTTTCCTCGACGTCAACACGACTGATGTATATTTCTTTCCCTTCAATGATTCGTTTGCTTTTTTTCAGCTCCAAAAGGACGTGTCCGCGAAAAAAGAGGACGACGGGGAATTCGTATTCAATGATGGCGCAGGTCCGTCTGGTATAGTCCACCAATACGGTACAAAGAGTGGC
>JAAYCF010000196.1 GCA_012744415.1 Thermotogaceae bacterium | reverse complement strand
GAAACCCTCAAGGCGCTGATCAGAATCTCCGTGGCATTTGGTTTTGGGTGCGGCGCGCTGCTATTGATTGTTAGTGTCTTTCTGTCTTCATGGATCTTGAAACCTGTCAAAAGCGCGTGGGAAAAGCAAAAGCAGTTTGTTGAAGACGCCTCTCACGAACTGCGAACCCCATTATCGGTTCTGAACGCCAATCTCGATGTCGTCTTGTCCAATCCGAAAGAAACCGTCCATTCTCAACACAAATGGCTTGCCTATATCAAAACGGAAAGCGAACGGATGTCCCGACTCGTCGGGGATCTGTTGTACCTGGCGAAAGCGGACAATAGCCGCAGAAGCGAAGGCTTTTTCGAGTTCGATCTAAGCGAAGCGGTGATGAGCGTGGCACTGCCCTTCGAAACCGTTGCCTACGAAAATCAAATCCGTATCGAAAGCGTTGTCCCGGAAAACATAAAGTTCATCGGAGACGAAGGAAAGATAAAGCAACTTGTTTCGATCTTGCTGGATAACGCTGTGAAATACACCTCCCCGGGAGGAGAAATCATCATCGAATTGGCAGTATCCGGAGACAGGAAAAAAATGTGTTTAACGGTGAACAATACAGGGGAGCCGATCCCAGACGCCTCTTTAAAAAAAATCTTTGAGCGCTTTTACCGCGTGGACCCGTCGAGAGCTCGCGCTACCGGTGGTGTGGGGTTAGGTCTATCGATCGCTCAAAAAATCGTAGAACTCCATTCCGGAGCGATTGCGGCGCGCAACATAGAAAACGGGAAAACCGAATTCCGAGTCGAACTTCCGGTCAAACACCGGGCGGCCAGAAGCTAAAGGCGGCGCGGGAACGATTCGCCGAAAGAAAAAACCCTCCGTACGGAGGGTTTTTTTGGTCGGGGCGACTGGATTCGAACCAGCGGCCTTCAACGCCCCATGCTGACGCGCTTCCATCTGCGCCACGCCCCGATGCGTGGTGGGCTCTGTAGGACTCGAACCTACCACCGCCCGGTTATGAGCCGGGAGCTCTACCGGATGAGCTAAGAGCCCTGACCGTCGTTGCTAAACGGCGGGTGTATTATACAATAGTCTTTCGGAAATTGCAAGCGAGCCGTTTAGGGAATTCGCTCGATGCCAAAGCCCGTCGCGTACGGTCCGACGTGTGAAGAAATGACCTTGCCCATAGGGCTGTAAAGAAGGCTTTCGACCTGATAGACCTCTTTCAGTTTGGCGCTCAAGAGCTGCGCCTCTTCCGTGGAGGTCGTATAAACCATAATGAGGTTCACCTTCGACTTTTCTGGATACAGACTCAGCGCAGCTTTGATAAGAGAATCGTGCGTCTTTTCGGTGCCTTTATTCTTTGCGAAAGGCAGGAGATTCCCATCATCGGATATATGCAAAGCCACTTTCAGCTTCAGCATACTACCGATAAAACTCGCGAAACGAGAGATACGCCCGCCCTTTTTCAGGAACTCGAAGTCTGAAACATAGAAATAGGCGCCAAAGCGATGCTCTTTGATCTCGCGGTCTAAAATATCCTTGATCCTCCGGGCTGAAACCTTCTGATCCGCCAATTCCCTGGCTCTGCGAGCGATTAAGGCATTGGCCGCCGAAGCCAGTTTGGTATCGACGATCTCGACCTTATCTGGAAAATCACGCGCCGCGATTTCCGCGCTATTGTAGGTGCCGGACATCTTCGATGAGATACACAACGCTAACACCTCTGAATATCCCTCATCGAATGCTTTCTTGAAGAGGGCTGAAAACTCTCCGGGTGTTGGTTGGGATGTTTTTGGGGGCAGCGGGCGAGACCGTATTTTTTCCCAAAAACGCTCGATTTCTTCTTTATCGCGTAAATCGTCTTCTGATTCGCTCGGCTGTTCCCACAGAACATGCAGCGGGATGTTATCCACATCTTTTTCGGCGAACCACTCGAACGGAATGTCCCCTGTGCTGTCCAGAATAATCTTCATAGAGTTCATCCTAAACCTCCTGAAAATGTTTTCCTGATTATAACATAGAACAGATCAAAGCAAACGGCGAAAAAAAACCCCGCTTTCGCGAGGTCTTCTGGCTCCTGCGGAGGGGCTCGAACCCCCAACCCTGTGGTTAACAGCCACATGCTCTGCCATTGAGCTACGCAGGAAACAACACCCGGATTCTATCATTAAATTTGAAAAAAATCAAGAGGGTCTTTCGCCTCATTTGAAAGTTTTCGTCCGATCGTTTTTTCTTCGAGTTTATTTATAAGGGTAGGATAGGAAACGAAGAAGAGATCCGGGAGGTTTCCGCGACGATTGATGATCCGTCTTTTCATCGTTCGCGTTGGCTTCAAGAGCTTTCTTTGCCGAAGCACGCGAAAGGTTTTAAAGAAGGCCAATCAATGCTTTTCTTGTAGCGTTTTCTGCGGAGCGTCTATTCTAAAAAGCCTGATTCAAAGCGCCTGGCTTGGAGCGGCCAACTTTAATTGGGCATGGGTTTTAATGTATATCCG
>JAAYCF010000195.1 GCA_012744415.1 Thermotogaceae bacterium | reverse complement strand
CATTTTCCAGCCCTGTTTCCGAAAACGAAGCGATCGCTCGCGGGTGTCACAAACTACGCGACCCTATTATACACGCACTGTGTGAATCGCCTTTCCGAGTAGACGGAGGGGACGGTTACCTGAATCCGAATGACTGGTTCCATTCGTTCGGAGAATGAAAAGAGCGTATAATCAGCCATAATGCGAAAAATTTCTTCTTTGGTTGGGGGGGATCTTAATGCAAGGAGAAGCCTACCGTAAACTTACAGTCTTTGAAGAAACTAATCGATGTCTACTCTGTTTGGACGCGCCTTGTACCGCGGCCTGCCCTTCGGGTCTCGAACCGGACCGGGTGATTCGTTCGATTCGATTCGAAAACCTGATGGGCGCTAGAAACCGTTTACCAGAGAGGCTTCCTTGCGCCACCTGCGAGTCTCTTGATTGTGTGAAAGCTTGTCTGAAAGGAAAGATGAACGAAGCGGTCGATATCCCCCTCATCTTGCAGGAAGCCCGTACTTTTCCGGAGCAGCGGGCAGAAGGAACGAGCTGCTCTTTACGTTTTTGCGGGATCGCGTGCGAAAACCCGTTCTTCCTTTCTTCCTCAGTCGTTGGCAGTAACTATGAGATGATCGCCAAAGCTTTCGAAATGGGATGGGCCGGCGTGGTATACAAAAGCATCAGCGCCTTCGTGCCAAAAGACGCGTCCCCTCGGTTTGGGGCGCTTCGCGCGGATAACGGCGAGATCATCGGTCTGAAAAATATAGAACAGACTTCGGACCGGACACTGGCCGAAAACCTTGCGATCCTCCAACGGCTCAAACAGGATTTCCCGAAAAAAGTAGTCATTGCTTCGATCATGGGCCGCAACGAGGAAGAATGGACGGAGTTGGCGGAATCGGTGACGGCGACCGGTATCGATATGATTGAATGCAACTTTTCTTGCCCCCATATGGCTGCGGACGGTGTCGGATCAGATGTCGGACAAAACCCTGACCTCGTGAAAGACTACATTCGGGCGACGCGGAAAGGCACACCATTGCCGATCCTGGCGAAGATGACCTCGAACACGGGGAATATGGAGATCCCGGCCATCGCGGCGGTACAGGCGGGAGCGACAGGGATAGCGGCGATCAATACGATTAAAAGCATGGTAAACATCCATCCGATAACCTTCGGTTCAGACCCGGACGTAAACGGGAAGACCAGTGTGGGGGGGTATTCCGGAAAGGCCGTGAAGCCGATCGCGTTGCACTTCATTCAATCGATGAAAGCCAATGAACAATTGAAAAATATCCCGGTCAGCGGCATGGGGGGCATCACAACCTGGCGAGACGCGCTGGAATACCTTGCGGTGGGCTGCGAAAACGTTCAGGTCACGACGGCGGTTATGCTCTACGGGTATCGTATCATCGAAGACTTGGTCGAGGGGCTACGCTGTTTTCTTGCTTCCGGCGGATACGCGTCCCTTTCGGAAGTCATCGGAAAAGCGTTGCCTCACGTGGTATCCGGTGAAGAGCTCGATCGTGACAGCCTTCAGTTTCCAAGATTTGATAAAGAACGATGTGTCGGCTGTGGCCGTTGTATTGTCTCTTGTTACGATGGGGGCCACCAAGCGCTTTGTCAAGATCCGCTTACCCGAAAACCGGTTTTCGATCCCAATCGGTGCGTTGGGTGTCATCTCTGCATCGCCGTTTGCCCGGTGCAAGCCATTACGCCGTCGAAAAGGATACTAATAGATAACTTGCGTTAGTTGGGAATGATGGGAAAATAAAGAATTCACACCGAGTTGTTTACCCACGCATGTGGACGGAGAAGAAAACAAGAAACAACGATTCTGACTCACGCCGTGATTGCGATACGCGTTCCAATTCATGCGGATTCACGCCAATTTCGCTTACATTTTATATTCATGCTGATATATTCTCGGTTTAATAAACAGCAATTAATATAAAAATCCTAATATACGGGCTCGGTATCAGAAGACGGGTATCATTGGCGAAATTATCCCGACGGGGGTCATCCGATGGGAACCCCTTGATTTTGAAAGTACAGGGGTAGAGTCAACGGAAAATACAAGACAGTCTTAGGAGTGACCTTAGGGAAACAGGCGCTTGCCTAATGAATTATTCTGAATATTCCGGAAAAAGGATTAAATCCGTCGACGGAGGCGACATCGCTTGATACGGTGGCTGATTAAAAAGACCATAAGAGATTACACGGCTACCTCCGACAAAATAGTGAGGGAATCTTACGGATGGCTTGCCGGAACGTTGGGAATCATCTGTAATCTTTTCCTCTTCGCGATGAAGTTGGCGATCGGGTTGAAAACGGGCAGTATCGCCATCTTGTCAGACGGATTCAATAATTTAACCGACTTGGGGTCCGCGACGGTTTCCCTTCTTGGGATAAAAGTCAGTAATCGTCCCCCGGATAAGGAGCATCCGCACGGTCACGGACGCTTTGAATACATCTCGACATTGGTTGTTTCCTTTATTATTTTCGGGTTCGGTTTTGAACTGCTTTCTCGAGGGGCGCAGAAGATCGGAAGCCCTGAACCGATTCCGTTTGACCCTGTCGGGTTGGCGATATTAGTTATATCCGTTCTGATAAAAATATGGATGTTTTCCTATAACCGGTACATCGGGAAGGCCATCGGATCGGGCATCTATCGCGCCGCGGCGGCGGACAGCCTGAACGATGTGATTGCGACGGCTTCTGTTATCGCGACGATGATTTTCGGATCCTCTACTTCTTTGCCGTTGGACGGGATTGTCGGTGTGGGGATCTCCATCTTTATTCTTTGGACGGGTTTTCGGATTGCTAAGGACACGATTAACCTGTTGCTCGGTTCTTCTCCCTCTCCGGCATTCGTGGCAAAGATAAGGGCGATGATTCCGAAAGACCAGTATATATGGGGAACCCACGACTTGGTTGTCCATGATTACGGACCAGGAAGGATACTCGCCTCGATCCACGTGGAAGTCCCCGACACAGTGAATATCGTTGAAATCCATTCCGTGATCGATGAGCTCGAACGCAAGATCTCCGAACGCCTTGGCATCGAAATCGTCATCCACGTTGACCCGGTCTGCACGAACGCCGAGATAGTCGAACGCATCTCCGAACCCTTACGTCAGGGACTCCGAGGTATCGATCCCGACTTGTCTGTCGAACGCCTTCGGGTAATCAGAGGCCGTTCCCGCACGGACATACGCTTTCGGATTACGGCTCCGGCGAATCATCGCCCGTACGATGTAAAGACGGTTGGGAGGCTTCTTCAAGAAGTGCTTCAAAAAGAGAACCCGCGGTACGAATGTGTTGTCGATGAGAGGAACGAAGATTGATCAAAACAAAAATCAGGATAGAAACGGGAGGAAAGACATGTGGTTTTCACAGTCTCCGGAAGAGGTTCTAACAGAATTGAACGTCCGGAAGGAAGATGGGCTGTCCACGATGGAAGCGACCGAACGGTTGGCTCGTTACGGTTCGAATCATTTGAAAGAAAAACCCAAGAGAGGGTTGATCGCGTTATTTTTTGACCAGCTCAAAGATATGCTGATCTATGTTTTGCTGGGCGCGGCAGTGATTACGATGGTGATCGGCGAGTACGCCGACGCGGTCATCATCCTCCTGGTAGTTGTTTTGAACGCGGTGATCGGTGTCGTGCAGGAATATAAAGCGGAGAAAGCGATAGAGGCTTTGAAAAAGATGTCTTCCCCGAAAGCCCTTGTTCGGAGGGACGGAGAGGAAAAAGAGATCGACTCCGAACAGATCGTTCCCGGGGATATCGTCATTATCGACACCGGCCGTTATATTCCCGCCGACGTGAGACTGATTGAAACCGTCAATCTCCAGATCGAGGAATCGGCTTTGACGGGAGAGTCCGTTCCGGCAGCGAAAAACGCGCAGAATATTTTCGCAAACCCGAAAACGCCGATCGGTGACAAAACAAATATGGCTTTCATGTCTACCGTATCCACTTACGGAAGAGGAGAAGGCGTCGTGGTGGCTACCGGTATGGAAACCGAAATCGGTAAAATCGCGAAAATCCTGGATGAAGAAACAGATGAAAAGACTCCTCTGCAAAAGCGGCTTGATGAGTTGGGGAAAGTGCTAGGGATTGTCGCGATTGTTATTTGTGTCTTGATCTTCTTCGTCGGCCTCTTTCAGAAACGGAACCTTTTCGATATGTTCCTGACCTCGATCAGCTTGGCGGTTGCGGCGATCCCGGAAGGGCTGGCCGCCATCGTCGCTATCGTGCTGGCTTTAGGTGTCACCCGGATGTCCCGTAAGAACGCAATCGTCAAAAGGCTGCCGGCCGTTGAAACGCTCGGCTCTGTGAACATCGTCTGCTCAGATAAAACCGGAACGTTGACACAGAACAAAATGACCGTCGTGAGAACCTTTCTCTACCGGCAACTAAATGACCGGAGTAAAGAGACAGAAAGCGAGCATTTATCTGCCGACGAAAAAGCTATGATTAAAACCTTCGTGCTATGTTCGGACGCTACTTCGGAGAACGGGCAGTCGACCGGGGATCCCACGGAGATTGCCTTGGTCATCTTGGGTAACCGTTACGGGCTTAGGAAAGGCGTTTTGAACACGGCGCATCCGAGGGTTTCGGAAAAACCTTTTGATTCTGATAGAAAGCTGATGTCGACTGTCAATCAGGAAGGCGCCGCCTTTCGCGTCCATACCAAAGGGGCGATCGATAACCTACTCAAAATCTGCACAACCGCGCTTGTGAACGGCGTGGTCATTCCACTCACACCGGAGATGAAGGCAGAGGTTCTGAAGGTTTCTGAAGAGATGTCCGACCAGGCATTGAGAGTGCTCGGGTCTGCCTACCGCGATGTTGAGAGCATTCCGCCTCTGGAGGGAATGGAAAACGATCTCACGATGTTAGGCTTTGTCGGGATGATCGATCCGCCAAGATTGGAAGTGAAAGCATCCATTCGAGAAGCAAAATCGGCGGGTATCACGCCGGTTATGATCACCGGCGACCATAAAAATACGGCCTTGGCGATCGCGAAAGAGCTCTCGATCGCGGAAACAGCAGAACAAGGCATTACCGGTGAAGAGATTGACCAATTGCCGGATTCGGTTTTTTTGGAGACGGTCGATCGTTATCGTGTCTTTGCCCGGGTTTCGCCAGAGCATAAGATTAAGATCGTCAAAGCTTTCAAAGCGCGCGGCAACATTGTCTCGATGACCGGAGACGGAGTCAACGATGCCCCTTCTCTGAAGCAAGCGGACATCGGCGTGGCCATGGGAATCACCGGTACCGATGTGACGAAAAGCGCCAGCGATATGATACTCACTGACGATAACTTTACAACGATTATCCACGCCATTGAAGAAGGCCGGAATATCTATAACAATATCAAAAAGACGGTGACCTTTTTGCTGTCCTGCAATATCGGGGAGATCATCACGATTTTCGCTTCGCTTCTCTTTTTCTGGCCGGTTCCATTATTGCCTGTCCAGATCCTGTGGATCAATCTGATCACCGATTCCCTGCCCGCGATTGCCTTAGGCGTGGAACCGGGAGACCCGGACGTGATGAAGCGGAAACCGCGGAACCCGAAGTCCAGCTTCTTTTCCGAACGCGCGGGTTTATATATCCTAATCGATGGGTTTTTGATCGGTTTATTAACTCTTGCGGCCTTCTTCTTCGGACTGGTCGAGCATCAGGTCAGTCCAACAGCCGGGACTTTTCCCGAAGAGGTTCTCACCTACGCTCGAACGATGGCTTTCGTCGTTTTAGCCACCTCACAGTTATTTTATTCGCTCTCCAAGCGAAGCTCGGACAAAACCGTATTCGAACTCGGCCTTTTCACCAATCGGGTTCTCTTGGGCGCGATCGGCTTAGGCGTTCTTCTGCAGCTGGTGGTCATCTCCGTTCCCTTTCTCTCTAAGCCCTTTGGCGTGATGAATTTGAGCCTGCGGGACTGGGGGATTGTTTTTCTGTTCTCCTCGATACCCCTGATTCTCAAAGAACTCGTAAAAATGTTTACACGAGTCTTTCATAGGGGGGATGATTTTCATTCTGCCGCAGAATAAGGAACGCAAAACAGATAAATTATCTTTTCTATTCATTCGCGTATCGGCGGAAAAATATATTTGTTTCCTTTCAATGATAGTGATATAATAGTCTAAACCATCCAGCGGTTATTCGACCGATTTTTATAAATTACCCCGAGAGCCGCATCTGTCGAAATAAAAAGCGCTACTTTCAGGGTTACGGACTATCTTACGTTTTCGGTGGATTAACCGACCATCTTGCACGAATCTCATAAGGAGGGAAAGCGATGTCAAAGCTTAGTATCATCGAAGGAATAGGTGAAGCTTACGAACTCAAACTCAAAGAGGCAGGGATCACCTCCATCGAAAAGTTTCTTGAAGCCTGCATATCGAAGAAAGGGAGAACGGAACTCGCCAAAAAAGCCGACATCAACGAAAAACTCGTTTTAAAATGGGCTAATCACGCAGATTTGATGCGGATTAAAGGTGTCGGTGGGGAGTATTCGGAACTGCTGGAAGCGGCGGGTGTCGACACTGTTCCGGAACTGGCCACGCGCAAAGCGGAAAACCTTTATAAAAAGATGGTAGAAGTCAACGAACAAAAGAAACTGGTACGCAAGCTGCCAACTGCCAAACAGGTGGAAGATTGGACCAAACAGGCGGCAGCCCTCCCGCGCATTTTGCAATATTGATTCGACCAATAAAAAACGTAGAAAAAAAAGAACCGCTTCGTTAAAAGCGGTTCTTTTTTACGTTTCGTCAGAAGCGGTTTAAAACCTAAAACTCGGGCGCGTTAAGCGTTATTCTTCGTTCCTGCTTTTGATAAATCCAATAATAGCTGTGAGAAAAGCTTCGGGTTTTTCCAAAAACGCAGCGTGACCGGCATCCGGGATCTCCAAAACAGTGGCATTCGGGATGAGCTTGGCCATTTCTTTCATCTCTTTGGCAGGAGTCAAAATATCCTTTTCCGCGCACAAGACCAAGGTGGGGATGCGAATCGTCGGTAGAACATCCTCGCAATTGAACTGGTTTGCGCTTTGGGATAACCGGATAAACGCCTGGAACCATTCTGGTGTAAGCGCCTGGCGAAAGGCTTTCTGTCGATTTTTTAGCCAATCCAAACGCTGGCTATAGAAAGTGTCCGAATAGATGCTGGGTATCGTGAGGCTGAAGAACCCGGCTCCGTCGTTAAGAGATGCGGCGACCTCCCAACCCTCCCCCACGGCGACCAGATAGTTCGAAACTTTGGGTAGTACCGTTACCAACTCCAGCGTTCTCAAACGGTGCTGGTGTTCGCGACAGAATTCCAAAGCGACCTGCCCCCCATAGGAAACGCCCATCATATGCGCGCGTTCTATCCCCAGATGATCGAACAGTTCTACCAGATCCGGTACATGAACCTCGCAGCGATAGGATTCAACGTGTTTGGAAGATCGGCCTTGATCCTGAAAATCGACTAGCAACAATCGGAAATGGTTCGAAACGCGCCCTGTGAAGTCTTTCCAACTGGGAACGCTCATCATGATGCCATTTAAGAAGACGATCCAATCGCCTTGAGACCCGAAAACTTCATAGTAGAGGCTCCCGCCAGATTTAAGTTCAAAGAACACGCCCATCAACTCCCGAAAAATTCGTTGATGATCTGAACGGCAAGGACGGGGTTCTCCACATTCACGCTATGGCCGATACCCGGAAGTTTCTTAACCGTAGCTTTCGGTAACTGCTTCAGCGTTTCCGATAACAGTTTATCCGTAATCAGTAGATCTTTTTCTCCAAACAGAATGAGTACCGGACACTGAATTTTATGCAGCTCGGGTAGGTAGTTGTACTGCTCCAAGGCGCGGGCATTTTCGGTAAAACCGCGCGAATCCATAACCATGGCGTCGTTAACGAGTTTTTCCAAGAGTTTATCCGGGTCTCCGGAAGGAATTGTTCCGGCTAATGCGGCTTTAAGAAGATCGCGATTGTTCCGATACAGAGCCAGAGCAGGATAGTACTCTTCCGGCGTGATCAGTCCGTCGGCGGGAGCAGGGTCTATCAAAAGGATGCGGTTCACTTT
>JAAYCF010000194.1 GCA_012744415.1 Thermotogaceae bacterium | reverse complement strand
TCATCTCGCAGTATCCGGATGAATTCTTGACGCCCCTTTTCGGTAATCGTATAGATGATTCGGGAAGGCCGGTTTCCCACCTTCTCTTTACCCGATTCGGAAATGGACTGCTCTTCAGCTAATTTTGAGATCGCAAAATAGATGGATCCAAAAGCGATATCGGTCCAGTCTCCCATCCCTCGTTCTATTTCCTGCTTTATCTCGTATCCGTGCATCGGACGTCGTTGCAACAACCCAAGAATGACCAGTCGTATATTCATCCTATTCCTCTAAATGATATATAAAATCTTGTATAATTATATCAAATACGGACTCTTCTGTCAAGAGGGGATTCCTTATTTGAATTCGCGAGAGGATTGTATCGACACACTCGATCGAAAACGGTTCATTGAGCCATTAAAACGCTTTCTCGTTCAACCTTTATAAGACGAGATCCTATTCAGTAAGTAGAGACGCCGGATAGAAAATCTTAGAAATCAGGTATAATTGTTGAAAACGATAGCCGTATGAAACAGACGAAAGGTCTCGGACTTTCTTGGAAAGGGGGTCTTTTATGAAGAGAATTATATTGATGCGGCATGGACTGGCGGAGGACACACGTGGGGACATAATCGACGCGGATCGCTCTTTAACGGCGGAAGGCGCAGAAAGCGCCGTGGCCGTCGCCGAAAAATTGCGCTCCTTTCAACCGGTCGACGCGATCTTTTCTTCTCCTTACTCCCGCAGCCGCGAAACAGCGGCGATTATGGCAGAAGCTTTGACCGAATCGGTCGTTTTTATCTGGGAGGAGCTGGTCCCGGAGACTCAGGCCTCTCGGGTATTCGATCGAATCCGCGCTCTTAAGAATGAATGGCATACGATCTTGATTGTAGGGCACAATCCTGTGCTCGAAGACCTGGCCGCATTGTTGATTGGCCAAACAGAAAAACGGTTTCATCTTTCAAAATGCGGCGTGTTGACATTCGAATCTTCGGCAGAGAAATGGGATTCCTGGAAAGGAAACCAACCGGCGCTATCTTGGTCTCTCTCTTCTGAAAACAAGATTTTAAGAGTCGCGAGCCCCTTCTGTATCGCATCCGTTCGTTACGGGATCATTCTGACACAGCGGTTTGAAAAACTCTTGGAACAAGCCGCGGCGGGAGAACGGGAGACGCTTCGCGACCTGCGCATCACCGCGCGCCGGCTCACCGCCTTCTGCCGTTTCTTCCCGAGCGACGCAGTGAAGGAGGCGAAACTGAAGAGACAATTCAACCGTCTCCTCCGGGCGACGCGCGCACTGCGGGACGTTCAGATACAGCAGCAGTTGCTGTCCGGGTTATGCGAAGATCCAAACCTCTTCGAAACGTTGGAGAAAGAAGAGATCCGCCTCCTTGCCGAATGGGACAAAACCTACGAGGTATTGAAGGCATTCCCATGGCCAGACGCCTTCCGCGCGCTCTTATCCGCCCTCGACCAACACCTACTGCAACCTTCAGACGGAGAGTTTTCGGATTCGTGCCATCGCCGACTAACGGCGAAGATATACTCGCACGTGCGAAAAGCCTATCGGGAGTTAAAGGAGCAACCGGCCCCGAAACTCGACGCCTGGCATACTCTGCGAATCCGATTGAGAAAGGCGCGGTATGGACTCGAATGGTCCCTTTTCGCGCAAGACCGTCCCGAAACCAAAAAGGCCACCCAAGAACTGGTCACAGCCCTTGGTCATCTTGGCGCGCTGCACGATTGGAGCGTTCTGGCCAAAAGGATGGGCCTCTTAAAAAAGCAAGACAGCGCCACCCTCGGCTCGTGCGCAGCGTTGATTAAAAAACGGATAGAGGAGGAGCGGCTTTGGTGTGAAACAATGGTACCGCCTCTCCTAAAGCGTTTGAAAAAGGGCGCGCGATTGGGTTAAGCCGTCCGAACGCGCCTTCCTCAACCACAAAAAAATTCTTCATAAGAGAACGGGGTGGTTTAGAACGCTTTATCGTCTGGTTAAGAAACGAAGGACCGTCCCTTCGAAATCCTTTCCACTTGCGGGGTGGCCCATGCCTTCATAGAGCACCAACTCCGCGCCGGGAATCCTCGAAGCGGTTTCGCGAAAGAGCGCAGGGGAGTAAAACGGATCTGCCATTCCGGCGATGACGAGCGTCGGCGCGGTGATTTCCCCCAATCGGTCTTTGAAGGCGTGTTGGTCTTCGGCTTTTACGGTA
>JAAYCF010000016.1 GCA_012744415.1 Thermotogaceae bacterium | reverse complement strand
CTTCTTCGCAGTATTCAAAGTATTCGGTTGCTTTTAGGCCTTTTTTAACAATGTACTTCCTCGCGGTTTTTTCGACAACCTGGACGAAGACCGTGTTTGCATTTCTCTTCTCTGCCATCTTGGTTTCCCCACCTTTCTGCCCTTTATTCAGGTTTTCCCGGGATAGTCCGGGGATGAATAATCTCACCGGGGTCCCTTCTTTTTGGAAACGGCTCGGAGAGATACCGAACTCTTTCGAAAACGCTCTTGTGAATCCTTCATGACTGTCGAAAGAAGAATCGAAGGCGGCTTCTACGATTTTCACCTGTTCTTCGCGTATTTGAACCGCCGCAATCGAAAGTCTCAGACAGCGAATATACTCCGACGGGGTCTTTCCCGTCTTTTCTTTGAACAGGATCGTCGTATATCTGTGAGAGTAACCGCCGACTTCAGACAGTTCCCTCAGCGTGATTGGCCGATCAATATGCTTCTCGATATACCGGCACATTTTTTCAACGACTTCCGTATGCCCCTTTCCCTCCGTCCCAATCACCTCCGCCCATAGGATAACATACGACGAAATCGTTTGCTTGACTAAAACCGAAGAAAAAAACCGGCTTTCGCCGGTTTTATTGCTTTTCTTCTATAATTAGCCTTCGAATTCTATCAATCCGATGCGCCCATTCTTGCGTTTATAAACGAGGTTGATTTCATCGGTAGCATCATTCTTGAAAACGAAAAAGTCATGGTCCAACATATCCATTTGCATAATCGCTTCTTCCACGCCCATCGGTTTAAGGAAGAACCGTTTCGTGCGGACAACCTCGAACTCTTTTTCCTTCTCTTCTTGTTTTTCGACAAGCGGAGGGGTCATCTTCGCGTATTCTTCTCCGATTCCGATCACTCCCGCTTTGTGCCGCAGTTGCTTTTTCTCTTTGTACTTTTTCAATTTGCTTTCCATCGCATCGATCGCCTTGTCGATCGAAGCGTATACGTCCGCGGTTTTTTCCTGGACTCGGAGGGTGCCTCCTCTTATGAGGACGGTGACTTCCGCCGTAAAGTTTTCTCTTTCCTTTTGCAGGCGCATATCCACTTTCACGTGGTCGCCTTCCGGTAGGGTTTTGTCCAATTTTGAGATTTTTTTCTCCGCATACTCTTGTATCGAGTCACTGGGACTAAAACCTCTCGTGATGAGCCGATTATCCATACTACCACTCCTTTCTTCATTTTTTCGCAATTTCTGTGACCTCGAATAGATCAAAAACCGGATGTGATGGTAACCGTCTTTTTAATTCTTGCCTCATCCGATCGTTGATGAAACTTCTTCTAGCTCCGAAACTATTGACGAAAATTCCTACGACCGGTATCGGATATAGAACGGAAAGGCGGAGTCCCCGCGCTTGCATTCTCCTGAAGAGACCATAATCCACCTGAATGCACGGACCGTCCCGAACGATCAAGTCTGTTTCGATCTTTTCCTGAAGGAGTTTCTCCGCGACCCCTTGGGTGAGCGCGCCTTCCAGATAGACGGCCTCGGCGTTTTCCATCTGGGTGATCATCTTCGGGTTTTGAAGTAATGTTTCTGCAAACGCAACCGGTTTCCCCCCTTTAGGGAACAAAATCAAGCGGGAATCCGGTTGTATCGTCTCTTCGATACGCTTTCGCCATTCCGGAGCGCAAGACAGTTTTTCCAATCGCTCGACCAAATAGACAGTCCGTTCAAGGATCTCTTCAAAAGTCCCGTGCGCTTCTGCGCCGGTTACAAGTAAGACGTAATCCGCGACGGTCCATTGGGCGTGGCTTAGCCTGTTGAACGCGCCATCCACCAATACTCTGTCGCAAACCCTTTCACCCAGGAAACGATCGGTTATCTCCGTCAGGTTTTTCAAGCCACCCGGGTTAATCAGTTCGATCGTCGTGTCTTCTATTGCTTTGACGAGGATGGGTCTACCTGCGGCTGTTTCAAAAGGGAAGACCTCGATCACTTCCAAAAGGGCCGGTGTGGTGAGAACCCGTTCGCCTGACAATGCGTAGTTTCCCTTCGGAAGATCGACTCTCGGCTTGGGTCGGGCATCGAGGACATCCACCTCTTCCCCGTCTCTTCCGATACTTAATAGGAAGGTGGTTTGGGCATTTTTCGCCCAGATCCGCGAAATCCAGTTCAGTACCGTCGTCTTCCCTATGTTTTTTTCTAAACCGATGATTGCATAGCGTTTATCGATCGGAAAACCTAATGCGTATGTTTCTTTTTCCACTCTTCTACACGGTGCAGGCGTTTCGTTTCGGCCGGTACCAAGCTCTTTTCTTCGCCGCTGAGCATCAAAGCCAATCCGTTCGTGCTTTTGCGATTCTGTTCCAAAATAGCGTCGGGTCTGGCGGTAGAATGATAGTCTCTCGGTTCGTCATAAACAAACAGTCCGCCTTCGTAGTTCCGCAAGACGACTTTGTTCTCTCCGATCGATAACAGGTATTGCGGCATGACGGGGATTTTCCCCCCTCCGTACGGCGCGTCGATGACGTACGTGGGGACGGCTAAACCGGAGGTGTGCCCGCGTAAATACTCCATGATCTCTAAACCTTTCGCCACAGTTGTTCTAAAGTGATATAATCCTTTTGAAAGGTCGCATTGGTAGATGTAATAAGGGCGAACGCGATTCTTTACCAGGAGGTGGACTAATTTTTTCATAATTTCGGGATGATCGTTAACCCCCCTTAAGAGAACGGATTGATTGCCCAAGGGAACGCCGTTGTCGGCGAGGAGCGCCAAGGCTCTTTCGGATTCAGGAGTTATCTCGTTGGGATGGTTGAAATGCGTGTTCACCCAAATCGGATGATACTTCTTCAGCATGGTGACGAGGGCTTCGTCTATTCTTTGGGGAAGAACCACTGGAACGCGCGATCCGATTCTGATCATCTCGACGGAGGGCACGGCTTTAATTTTTTGGATGATTTTTTCCAGGTACTCGGTGGCCAACGTGAAAGGGTCTCCTCCCGATAGCAGGACATCCCGTACCTCGGTGTGTTCTTTAAGATACTCCACGGCGGCGTCGACGTGAGCCAAGGGCAAGGCGCTGTCGGTTTCGCCCGCTTTTCGGCGTCGGGTGCAATGCCTGCAATACATCGAACACATATCTGTCAGAAGGAGCAGGACGCGGTCAGGGTAGCGGTGCGTCAGCCCCGGAACCGGGGAATCGACGTCTTCGTGCAAAGGATCAAGCATGTCTTCTTTCTGAACTTCAAGCTCCTTCAAAGTCGGCACCGCTTGTATGCGTATGGGGTCCAGCGGGTCCTTCGGGTTGATCAATGAAGCGTAATACGGCGTGATGGCCATTCTTAAGAAATCGAGGCTATGGGCAATCGCCTTTTTCTCCGATTCGGAGAGAGGCAACACTTTTTCTAAAGTGGCCACGTCCATAATCCGGTTTTGTATCTGCCAGGTCCAGCTGTTCCACTTCTCTGGGGTTACGTCTTTCCATAGGCTGATAGATTGATAGTCTCTCAAAACTGAAAACCTCCTATCGAATACAAGATTTAGTTCTCGATCTTTTTTAAGATCTCCCATTTAACGGATTCGGGAACCCACGGATCGATTTTCCCGCCGTTCACCGCGATTTCTTTTACTAAGCTCGAAGAGATGAAAGAGTATTTCGTATCGGTCATTAAAAAAAACGTGTCAAAAGGATCGTACATGCGACGATTTGCTGCGGCCATGGTCATCTCATATTCGAAGTCCGAAACCGCTCTTAATCCACGTATGATGACGTTGTGCCCGGTCGAGCGGGCATAATCGACGAGGAGCCCGTGATAGCTGCTGATCCGGATATTGGGAATGTTCGAAAACACGTTCCGTATCATGCTGACGCGTTCCTCAACGCTAAACATCGTTTGGGCTTTCGCGCGATTGTTCATCACCAGGATGATCAATTCCGAAAACACTTTCGCCGCCCGTTCCGCAACATCGATATGTCCATATGTGATTGGGTCAAAAGTCCCCGGGTACACTGCTGTCGACACGTTTTCTCCTTTCGAAGATCACTGGACGATATGAATGATCCAATTCTCCGTTCCCGTTTGGTTTTCAGTCTGATTGTTCGTCTCCGCGTGTTTGAGGGTGAAGAAGGTACGAAAAGAGGGAGACGCACCGAAAGCGGTCGCCGGGATCAAATCTGAACGGAACAAAACCTTCCCGTCGTACCGATAGACCTCCTCTAATGGATAAGTTGAAAGGCTGTCCGGACCTTCTACGGAGACTTCACCGATCAAAACAGCGCCCGGGCGCCATTCTTCCACTTCGGATTCGATAATCACAGAATGAACCGAAGAGATAAAGAGCTCATTGCCGGGAGAAACCTGAAGGAGGCCATTCCCGTGTTGGTCCGCGACGATCAGGTTTTTCCCCCTCATCACCGGTAAAATAAACCCATAGTCGAAGTCGACCGGCTCTTCTTTACCGCGAAGCAGGATACGCGCGCCAACACTTTTGCCTGTGTCCGAAACCCCCACCGGGAGATAACAGCGGATGGAGCTTTCGTCTTCATAACAAAGACCGCCGTTTTCAATGAGGGTTTGTTCGGTCAGGTACTCCTCGCCGAGAAGCATCCAAAATCGATCAATCGCTTCCCGGTCAAGAAAACCGAAGTTGATCGTCGCTCCGGAAGAGTCCAATGGTTTATTTGGTTGATAGGAACCGGTTATAACGTCACCGGTCCGGTCCAACTGAAGCAACTGCTTGGCGGGAAGTTGATCGACGCTCATCAATCGGTTCAAAAACACGGTCCAACCAGTTTCCTGCGAAAAAGACAGCCGATCGTATTTTTCTTTTCCGTAGACGTTCCACAATCCGCCTTTAACCGAAAGGGGATACCAGAAACTTATTCCGCTCATCTGTGACATATTCTTTTTCCCCATTTTCTTTCCATTTTCGACAATGTCTTCACAAAAACCGTAATGGTTATTCCAAAGAACCGCCTCGCGCAAACGGTCCTCCGCTTCGTCTATGAACTGTAAAAGCTGTTGCAGCATCGGTTCTTGAAGATCGTAGACGTACCCGTCTTCTCTACTTTTGACTTTATAATCGTTGGTAAAAAGCGAACCGTTCAGGCAATTTTTCAACACGGTCAACCAGGAATGCGCGTCCTTGTAGTCACAGAAATCAAAGGCCAGGGTATTCCAATCCAGCGTAAAACCCAAGTCTTTTTTCACCGCTTCCTTCAAGGAGGCTTCGGTCAAGAGCAAGGTAAGCTGGTCGAAGACCTTCTTTAATGATGAACTGAGCGCTTCGAGCCGGTTCATATCGATCACGGAGCACCCCATGCCGTTCTGCTCGCGAATCAAGTCTTCTTCCATTGCCGCCAGGGAGGCGCAGAAGAAGGTATAAGAATCTTCGGCAAAAGCAAGCGCATCCGGAGAGGGAAAGGCCTTTAAACGCGCAAAAAGCAGTCCCAGTTCAGGGTAGTTGGCCGGACTTAACCCTTCGAACAAAACGGAGGTGTCAAAATGATCCTTCACCTGGAAAAGATTTTCCAACAAACCGCTGTAAGAACCCGTGGATAAGAGCAAATCCATCCTTTGGCCTTCCAACATCGCGTCGAATTCCAAGATGGAGGTCGTCTGGTCATAGAAAACATCCTCGGGATAGTCACTACGGGCATCCAAACGCCATCCATGCGCGTCATCGATCACGTACAGGATGGTTTTTTCAGCAGGAAAGGCTTTCAAGGAAACTTCCAACGCCTTTTTGACGCCTTCGGAGAAATCTGGCGCAAAGGGGCGATAGAATGGACGAATCTGGTTTTCGGAGAGATAGTAGCTCTCCAAGCCGCCTGAAAGGTTTTTTTGCAGGAATGTCAACTCGATAGAATGGATGGGCGCGAAGTACGCCGCTAACTCCGCTTCCGTCAGGGAATCCGAGAAAGAAAGCACGGTCAGATTCCAAGACCGCTCTTCGAACGGAACGACATCCAGCGGAAGTTCTTTGAAGAGGCCGGCCTGGGCCGTAAAGGTGCCTTCGTAAGTGAAACGCAGGTAATCCGGTTCGATGTACTCTGCTTGGATGCCCCACTCCCCGGCAGATAATCCGTCTAAGCGAAAATACCCCTCGCTATCGGTCAACAACTCTTTGCGCACTTCCGGATTCAAAAGATTCCAAACCGATACGACCGCATTCGGAACCGATTCTCCGAAGAGATGAACTTGACCTTCCAAAGCGTAAAGAGAGATCACGGTGCAATTCGTCAATGAAAACACAAACACCAGTACCAGAAAAACGCTACCGATCAGTCTTTTCATGTTTACCCCCCCATTTCATAAACACGTTCACATAAAGAAATCAATAAAATGATATTTTATTATGATCTCCGGCGACGATCTGCACGACGCCGGCATCAGGATACGTTCCGCTCCATTCAAAATCGCACCCGAGGATGCTCTCTTTCATTCTTACCGACAGATTGCTCAAACGTACTCTATCCATGAGAATACTGTTTTCCAGCTCGACGTGCTCAAGCGCGCAATCGTTTCCGATAGCGGTATAAGGCCCTATCGTGACGTTTTGAAACTTGGCGTTGTGACCAATAACCGTCGGCCCCTCGATCCGGCAATTCAGAAACGTACAGTT
>JAAYCF010000193.1 GCA_012744415.1 Thermotogaceae bacterium | reverse complement strand
CTGATTTCAAGAAAATAATGGAATAATTGTTGGAGACCCCTGCCTGGAAACACCCCAAAATCGTCATCGGCCCCGCGACGAAAAGGAGGGTGGCCGTAATAAACCCCTTCACCACCCGATTTTCTCCGTCTTTTTTTTCAAAACGCTCTACCAGACGACCGATTCGCTCCTCGATACGTAACGTTTGTCCGATCGCGCCACCGAGGACCAATGAGATCAAAACGACCATCATATTGTTCGTTTCCAGTCCCATTTGGACGCCCATGAGCAAGGTCACGGCCCCGATGATCGTAAAGGAAAGTTCCCGAAAGCTGGCGGGTATTTTTTTACCGATCGCCATACCCAAAAGGGCTCCAATCAGTACGGCGGCGGCATTGACGATAACAGAAAGGTTGAGCATCCCGATTCCTTCTTTATCGAATCGTTCTATTCGATCCGAAAGTTCAAACTGACTTGAAAGATCATTTCTTCCGCGTTTTGTCCACTTCTCAACAGCTTCATATTCCTCAGCACGATGTTCGCCAATTCAGGGGATGGAGAGGAGACCATATCGACCGAAGGGAACCCTGATTTATCGAAACGCATATTCACGACGACATTCCCTTCCAATAAGCTGGTCCGCGTTCCCTGCCTCTTCAGCAAATCGTTGTAGTCCTTTTTTAAGGCTGCGGCCACTTCCTCGTAGTTTGGAAAAGCATATTCCTTCAGCTCTTCAAAACGTATGGAGCGATACTCGTTCTCCCGGTAGACCGATTGGTATCGTTTGGGAGGAGCGACGTTCTGCGAAACGGGAAGCGCGATCTCATGGATCTCGAACAGCTGGTTTTGGGGGGCTAAAGGGGCCGGCGTATCCGTTGTCTGAGGCAGATAGGTGGTGGCTTTTTGAGGTGTCGACGGCGTCTTCGGTTGGAAGGCCAGCAATTGTTCGAGCAAAGGGTCGGGTTCGGCTTCTTTGACTGGTTCTGGCGGCTTTTCGATCGGCTTATCTTGAACCGGTTCGCTCGGAATCACCGATGGAATCGTCGGTTGAGGCGGTTCAGGCTCCGTTTCCTTTGGCGCGGCGGCAGCCGTCAGGTTTATTTTCATCGGCGGTTCGCTTTCGATCCTATAAGGCGAGGAGCGAATGACGGAGATGAAAGCGGCGAGAAGCAGAACCTCCAACATGACAGCCACCATCGCTGCGATGATATAGACTGGATTTAAGGGGATTTTTTGTTCCATTTCCGATCACTTGGCAGTCGCTTGGATATTGACGTCAAGGATTCGGTGAGTTCTAAAGGCGTCCAGAACGGCGATGACCGTTCCGTGGGTCGCTTTTTGATCGGCGAGAATGGCGGCTTTGAGCGACGGGTTGGATTTGAAAGCCCGTTCGATTTCGACGGACACTTCTTCCAAAGTGGCCGCTTTTTGCCCGATGAAAATCTCATCTTTCGCAGTAATGGAGACGTTGAAAAATTCGTCGAAACCCGCCTCCGAAGCGGTTGAGGCTTCGGGTAGCGTCAGATCGATGCTTCGAACTAACCCGATGTCGAAGGTGGTGGTCAAGACCCAAAACAATAACAGTATGAACATAATGTCGATCAACGGCGTGATATTAATGTTGATCTCCTCTTCCGTTCGTCGCCTGCCCATACCCGGCCCCGACTACATGAGTCCTTTTGTGACGGGAGCTTTCAGATAGATGTCCGTCAGTTCGTTCTCGATCGAAGTAACCATTTCTTTAATGACATTCAACAAAATCGTCAGCGTAATGGCGACGATCAGCCCGGCTATTGTCGTATAAAGGGCTTCCCCTATTCCTGTCGCCAGTTGTCCGGCGTACTTGAGGTTCTCGGTTTTATCCAGCGAATTGAAGATCTTCACCATACCGGTTACCGTCCCCAGAAGCCCTAATAAGGGGGCCACGGTGATTGCGGTGGAGATGAAGCGGAAGTTGCGCGTCAGGCGCTCTACCATCAAACTGATGATCTCGTGGATTTCGTCGGCGCGCGCGCCTTTCTGCGCGCTTAGTCTACGGTCCACTTTGATGAGAAAGGTTTGTTCATCGTCCCCTTTGCGAATGGCCGACTTAATCGCGGCCAAGACAATGAACCGTTCGACGAAAAAAAACAATCCGATTCCGGCTATTGCCAAAATAATGATCAGAATCGGTCCCCCAATAGAAATCACATCAAAATACAAGATGATTCCCCCTTCTTGAGAAACACTACGAATGGTGATGATGGCAAATCTCTTTCAGGATGCAGTGTGCGCATCCCGGGCGAGAGCGGCAGTAATATTTGGAATGGAAAACGATAAGCGCATGAAACTCGTTGTACCGGGCGGTATCTTTTGCGAATTGGTGATAGAAAAACTCCTGAATCTCGTCATAAGAGCCGGTTGCCATCCACCGGTACCGTAAACGGGAAAACAGGCGTTTGGTGTAGGCGTCCACAACAAACACCGGATGCCCGAGCGCGTATAACAAGATGCTGTCCGCCGTTTCTTTGCCGATGCCGTTAATCTGCAGCAGCTCATCTCTCAATAAGACCGGATCCGCCTTTCTAAGACGAAAAAAGTCGAGGTTCTTTTCCAAGAGAAAAGCCGTTATGTTCTTCAACCGCGCCGCCTTTTGATTGTAGCATCCGGCGTCTTTGATGGCTGTTTTGACAGTTTCAAGTGAAACCGACGCGATCTTGCGGGGTTCAAGGATCTCCATCTCTTTCAGGCGCTGGATGGCTTTCTCCACATTCGTCCACTGAGTGTTTTGGGTCAAGATCGCCCCTACCATGATTTCGAAAACACTGTCTCCCGGCCACCAATTCTGCGGGCCGTAAGCGGAGGCCATCAGATCGTACAGTTCTTCGCAAAAACCCCGATTGGGAAGGGCTTGCGGAGTATCGCCGCCACTGTTCCTCGGCTTTTCCGTCATGGTCGAAGACCCAGATGTTTGTACGGTTTCCGGAATCATACCCGCAGTTTCAATTCCATTTCCAACTGGCTGAAAATCTGTTCCCCGCCCAATAAGGAAAAAACCTCTGAGAGCTTGTCGTCCTCGGGCAAATTCGAGATCACGCCATCCATTTTGCGTGTTTTGTCTTCGATATAGAGGAAGATATCATGCACCAAATCGATCAGTTCGATATCCGTGGAGAGCCGATAACAATCCACGATATAAAAATTATCTTCGTTTTCGCCCCAAATGACGAATCCAAGAGGTTGCGCGGACGATCTTTCGGAATACACCGCTTCCATTCGGTATCTGCCAGTCGCGTGATGGAAAGAGATCGGCACCCTTTGCCAGTTGAGTTTGCGGGAAAACGAGGTTTGCGCTTCGAGCGCTAATTCGCTGATAGCCTTGGCGGTGCTTTCTCTGTAGAGCAAGCGGTGGGACAGGTTGGGATTGACAGACACCCGATAAGCGTTCAACTTGCGCGTGACCAAAAACCCTCTCTTTTCGTAAAAGCGGACCGCTCGTTTCTCGGAGTCAAGCACCTCTAATTGTATGGTCGAGATCTTCCGCCACTTCAAGTTTTCCACGCAGTTCTGAAACAAAAACTCGGAGGCTTCGGTACCCCGAACCGATACTTTGACGCCCATCGCGTCAATTCGGGCCAGTTTGTCGCGAATGCCGACGACGATAAAGCCGACGGGCTCCGGCCCTTCCCAAAGAATGAACGAGTCCTTCAAGGAGATCCCATTTTCCAGAATATCCAGATGGAAGTCCTGCGCCGTCCATCGGACGGGGATTGGGTAATCGGCGAAAACTTCATTTACCAAAGTGATCAACACATTGATCTGAGACTCATCGAGCGCTCTTAATTCCACCCCGAAACACCTCCCGTTGATTTCCAAGTCGTGGGTTTCCTGACCGTCTCCTTCGCGCGAGACCCCCGCGACCTTTTCGCTGTAGGGCTTCCGATCTCGTCCTTCGTTCCGGGTTTCGTATACGTCCCGGGTCGCAAGGGCGCCTGTTTCGACGATAAGTATATCACAGGTTATGATATAATTCACAGGGTATGATCGCGGTCGCGGATCAATTGACGCGAACGCCGTTCCCGAAAACCGATCGCGTTATGAGGGGGAAAAGATGATACGCGACACCATTTGGAAGAGTCATTGCGATCCAAGGAGCCTATGAACGGGGCGCGGAAACGAGGGCTTTTGATTGTCGCTATGTTGTGCTTAACCCACACGATCTGCTTGGCCGCTTACCCGTTGGGGGTGCGCGCGAACCGGCTGGATCTGATATCGGAACAAAGTCTCGACCAATTGCTGGGATTGTGCATTCAGTACCGGGTCGATACGGTTTATATTCCGATCATCTCCTATATGGAAGCGCTATACGCGTCAGATCTGCTGCCCAGAAGCAGCGTGCTCATCAATAACGGCACTCCGGACGCTTTTGACCCGCTGCGTTATCTTCTGGAGAAAGGGCGTCATCTCGGCGTCGCTATTATACCGATCGTGGACCTCTTTACGGTATGGCCGAGCAGGGACTTCCCGGCTGCGAAGAAACACGTTTCTCGTCAGCATCCCGAATGGCTCAGTATGGACACGATGGGGAGGGTTCTCACCACTCCGGCGATACTCGATCCGGGCACCCCGGAAGCCCAAACCTTTTTGATCGCCCTCCTGAAAGAAATATTGATCCGGTATAACCCGCCGGTTTTAGCCTTCGAGAACTTTGGGTATCCGAGCGTCGTTTACGGATTCAACCCTTACGCCATCAAAGAATATGAGAACGCGAAAAATAACGCCTTCGCCCGCCCTTACACGATGGACCATTTCCGGGCAGACACGCTGACGGACTTGATTGTGCGTTTCAACGCCCTACGGGACAGTTTGGGCGTCCCGACGAGATATATGCTCATCACGGAGACCGATCCTGAAAGAGGGCGGCGAGAACATTTCCAGGATTGGCTCTTATGGTTAAACAGCGGATATTTCGGCGACGCTTCGCTCTGGTACTGGTTCTTAGACGTTAAGACCGTTCGGTATGACACGCTTCATGCCATCGACAAGCTGGCCAATGACCGTTTTATCGTCGGGATCAGTCCGTCGTCGCTTGTTCCAGCGCAATTTGATTTAGTGCTCCGGGAGATCACGACCCATCCGGTTGGCGGGATTATGATTGATACTTTCTCGGTAGATACCTTGAGTCTTCTCAATCAGTACGGCATAGGCCTGCCACGATGACGCGCGATACCGAACAACCCGGCTTCGAAACTATCGGTCGTGAAAATCCTCCGCAGTTCCACGTTCCGGTTATGGTTCAGGAAGTGACCGAAGGGTTAATCACCAACCTCTCGGGTACCTATATCGACTGCACCTTCGGCGAGGGCGGACATACGCTCGAAATCTTGAAACGAATCGCTCCGCATGGCGGTAAAGTGATCGGAATCGACAAAGACCTCGAAATCCTGCACTATGCCGAAAAACGTTTGAAAGCCTTCGAAGGCTCTTATGAACTCTTCCACGGGCATTTTATGAATATCGATCTCATCTTGCGGGGGATGAAAGTCAGCTCGGTAAGCGGGATTTTATTCGATTTGGGCGTGTCTTCCTATCAACTCAACACCGAAATGAGAGGGTTTAGTTTCGACAAAGAGGGGCCCCTGGATATGCGTATGGACCTCCAAAGCCCGATGAAAGCTGAAGAAGTGAT
>JAAYCF010000192.1 GCA_012744415.1 Thermotogaceae bacterium | reverse complement strand
CAGGAAACGAGGATCGAGTACGCGTGGACAGGCAACCTCGGGCACTGGTATTGGGACATCAAAACCAATGAGGTGACCTTCAATCCGCTTAAAGTGATCACGCTTGGATACGATAGGGGCGAGTTGCCGGAACGCGTGACCTATCAGTTTTTCACGGACAAACTTCATCCGGAGGATTTGCCAAAAACGATGGACGCCATGCGCGATCACTTGTACGGAAAAGCCGAAGTTTACGAGGCCGAATACCGCATCAAGGCGAAAGACGGAACCTATCGATGGTATTATGACCGCGGGAAAATCACGCAACACGACGAGAACGGCAAACCTTTGTTCCTGGCGGGGATCGTTTTTGATATCACCGAAAAGAAAAAAGCGCAAACGGAGCTGGAGTATAAAAACAGGATCCTTTCAGAGATGTCGTCGGTTGACGGGCTGACAAAAATCTGCAATCACCGGTCGTTGATCGAGCACCTGAAGGCGGAGATGGCAGAATCAAGCCGTACAGGCGCTCCGCTCTCCATTGCGATCTTCGATATAGACGATTTCAAGAAAGTCAATGATACCAAGGGTCATGTGTATGGAGACCAGGTTCTTGTGGATGTGGCGGCCATTATGAAAAACAGTATCCGAGGAACGGACTTTGCGGGAAGATACGGGGGCGAAGAGTTCATGGTTATCTTTACCAATACCGACCTTTCTGTGGCCAAAAAAATATCCGAGCGGATCAGGCAAGCGGTTGAGAAGTTTCACTTCGTCGACGGGTTACCGGTTACCATCAGCGGGGGGGTCAGCCGGTACGATCAAGAAACGATCACCGAACTGGTTCACTCGGCGGATACGAAGCTGTACACAGCGAAAAGAAACGGAAAAAACCGGGTCGTGTCCGAGTGATCGGAACTGCCACACGCCGACGGGTAGCCACAACGACCGCGGGTTTCGTCTCGTTAGGGAATTTTTTAACTTTTGGATTTTTACCTTTTGCAAGGTTTAGAATTCGAATTGTGACTTGATGCGGGTTTTGATTTTGGTTTCAGCCCCGACGGTTGATTCGCGTGGTATCGCGCCGTCGCAAGGAAAAGGGTCGCTTACGTCGCGATGATCGGCGGGGTTATCGCGCGGTAAGCGGATTATTATCTCGCGACCGCGCGATCCCGTTCGACAACCACAATATCCGGACGCATGATGATACACCGCTTAGCCCGAGATGCTCTACCGGAAATGGAGAGCCCGCTTTTAAGCTGGCATGTATGACCTTTACCGGCGTTACCGGGCGGAAGCCCGCCCGGTAAAAATTAGTTCTCGAGACAGTCGGACGCGTTCGTTTCAGATGAAAAATTATTTAAAAAAGATAGAAGAGCCAGCCTAAAGAGCTGGCGCTCCAAAAGAGAAAGCTAAAAAAAGACCAAAAACGCAATAAACGACGAAGATAAAGGCGGTATCGCGCCGCCGCAAAGAAAAGGGTCGCTTACGTCGCGATGATCGGCGGGGTTATCGCGCGGTAAGTGGTTTATTATTTCGCGACCGCGCGATCCCGTTCGACAACCGCAGCATACGGATGTATGATGATACGCCCCTACGAAAGAACGGGTATGTTTCCGTGTGGTGTGTGAAGGTATGGGGCGCGGTTCACGAAATTCCCCTCTATGGAGGGGTGGGGAAGTTGTATGTCTGCTAGGAAATATCTGTCCGGCACACACGGTGAAGCTGATCTGCGATTATTGGATCGGGAAATACGAGGAAGAGGGCAATCCGGAAAACGCCCTCTGGGATGGTTACTACGGGATTGAGACCACCGAAACGCATAGCGTCTCAACAGATTAGGGAGGTTTACCAACTACCGAAGCCAGACAAAAACACGCGTCTGTCCAGGATAGAGCGGGGCAGGCGCGTGTTTATCAAAAAACGCTTATTCCCGTAGGCGTCCGTCTTCATTCAAAAGCGGAAGCGATTACGCCCTCACGTAATCGACCAGAGAGTAGTTCATGATATTGCCGCCTGTTTTCATGGCGGCTTGAAGCACCGCTTGCAGATTTTGCAAGTTCGTGTAGGTCTCCATGAAATCGGCGTCCTGTTCTTTAGAAAGGTACTCGGTCATGAAGACGACGGAGTCGTCAAAACGGTTCGTGGCCATCTGCACGAAATTGCCGTTGGCGCCGTTGCGCGCGATGATGCTTTGGATGTTGGACTCGTAACGATCGAGTTTCTCGAGCGCGTGAGAGTTCAGATACCCGTTCGGATTATCTCCACGGAGGTTTTTGCTAAGATCGGACATCAAATTGAAGACACTTTCGTTTCCGTCGACGGTAAACGCATCGTAAACGGTGAAGTTGTACTCAAAACGGTACCGCCCTAAATCAACGCTCCTCGCCACGTTGGCTTCGGCTGACATCACGATGTTTCCGTCGGCGTCGACCGGCATTTTGATCGATTCGGCTCCGGCGAAGATGTATTCTCCGGAGATGCTGGTATCCGCCAATTGGATGAACTGGTCCTTGATCCGGTCGATTTCTTGCGCGATCGTCGCCCGGTCGTCAGCGGTCAACGTGTCGTTGGCGCCGTTCACAATCAACTCCCTTAACCGGTAAGAAAGCGCTCCCAGCTCGTCCGTAATGCTGTCGTAGGATTTGATGTAGGTCTCGACAGTCGACGCGTTCCGTTGATATTGCTCTATTTCACGTAGTTTCGTCCCGATATTGGAAGCCCGCGTCGCCACAATCGCGTCGTCGGACGGATAACGGACCTTCTTCCCGGAAGAGCCTTGCTCGTGAAGCTTCGCGATATCGCGGTAGGTGTTCGTGATATCTTTTAAAACCGTATTGTGAAGCATGTTATGCGTTATTCTCATCGGCCATATCCTCCTATCCGTCCCCTTGGAAACGTTCTGTCTTTTGCAAGTTGGCGGATTTGCCCGCGGGATTGTAGGTATGCATCTTTCCCGTTCCGGCCATTCCGGCTTGTAAGAATTCGATGTACGATAACTGAAAGTTGATCATCCGTTCGAGGTTTGTTCGAGAGAACGTCAGCTCCCGCATCGCCTCGATCATGCGCGATACGCTGACCATCAGCTCCCGCCCTTCGTCACCCAACTTTTCCACGATCTGCAGAATGGACGTGCCCGTCGGGATCGACAGCTCTTCGCACAGAGAATCCGAAACGGCGGCCCGTTGCCGCTCGATCAAACGGAGTTTTCGGTCGAAATCCTCTTGTTTGAAGGTTAATTGTTCGAAAACCTCGTATTCGCCGTTGATCATACATTGCTGCTGCGTTTTCAACAACGCGATGTTCTCCCTCACCGTATGCTCGAATTCGTTGAAAACCGCTTTTAGTGTTTCCGCTTCCTTAACCATGAAGGTTCCTTTCGTCATCCTTCTAGAATCTTTCTCGCGATTCGCTCAGGATCGGGTTGATAAGCATTGTTTTCCACGAGTTTCTGAAACTTCGCAACGAGTTCTTCTCGCACTTCCGGCAGTTGCTCCGCTTTTTTCAGAACCTCGGAAAGGTTATAGGTTCCCTCGATCGTCAAACGCTCTGTGGCAAACAAACCCTCTTCTTCTTTTTGAACAGGTTCCGGTTCGCCTTTCACACGTTTGTGAACGGATGAGTATACCTTTTGCGTATCTCCGATTCTCAGCAAGTCTTTGGGATCGATCATAGCGCTCACCCCTATTTCATTTATGTTCATCAGTGTTATCGGATGACGTCTTTAGAACTTTAATAGTTGTTAACCGATTTGTATGCGATCGATTTTTTCGGCGTATTCGTGGATCAAAAATTCGCGCAATCGCGGCGTTTTATCCAGCTTGACATCCCCGGATAGAAGCTCCTGCGCGTCTTCTCGGCTCTGATAGAGCAAATTGGCGTCTTCCACCATGTCGCCGAATTCAAATTGGGGCATGCCATGCTGCCGGACACCCAGGAAATCGCCGGGCCCGCGGGTTTGTAAATCGTATTCGGCCAATTGAAACCCGTCGTTGCAGCCTGAAAAGTATTTTAAGCGCTTTTCCGAGGCTTCGGAGGTATCCTGCGTGATCAAAAAACAGAAACTTTTACGTTCGCTCCGCCCCACACGTCCGCGAAGCTGATGCAACTGCGCCAGGCCGAAACGCTCCGGGTTTTCGATCACCATCACCGTCGCGGCCGGGACATCGATCCCTACTTCGATAACGGTTGTCGCGACTAACACCTTCAATTCTCCGGAAACGAACTTTCCCATCACGGCATCTTTTTCCTCTTCCTTTAAACGCCCGTGCAGCAGACCCAAAGGGATTCCCTTAAAGGGACCTTTGCTCAGGACTTCGAACATCTTTGTAGCCGCTTTCAAATCCGACGCCGGAGAGTTTTCAGACTCCGCTTCGTCAATAATGGGAAAGACGATAAAGGCTTGGTTTCCCAACGCGATCTCCTGCTTGACGATCTCGTAGACCTCTCCCTTTTTGGAGTCGTGCATATAGATGGTTCGGACGACTTTTCGCCCCGGGGGGATCTCGTCTATCGTTTCGACATCCAAGTCTCCGTATACGGCCAAAGCCAGCGTTCGCGGGATCGGCGTCGCCGACATGATCAACGTGTCGACCTCTTCCCCCTTCGACTTCAGGGACTCCCTCTGTTTCACGCCGAATCGATGCTGTTCATCCACGAGGGCGAACCCGAGACGCTGAAAGCCGACATCCTCCTGGATCAGCGCGTGCGTACCGATCACGAGTTGCGCTTCTCCTGAGCGGATTTCTTCTTTAATACGCTCTTTTTCCTTGTTTGGTAGATTGCTGATCAATAGCCGCGTTTGGATGCCAAGGGAAGTGAAGTCATCCACGATGTTTCGGTAATGCTGCTGCGCCAAAATCGCGGTAGGCGCCATAAAAGCAGCTTGAAACCCGCTTTCTACGATATCCAGAAGGACCATCT
>JAAYCF010000191.1 GCA_012744415.1 Thermotogaceae bacterium | reverse complement strand
GGTCATCGTAGCCAATAACGGGGCCACCGCGCTGGAGATTCTGGAAAAAAATCCCTGCGACATAGTTCTGATGGACTGTCAGATGCCGATCATGGACGGTTGGGAAGCCACGCGAAAGATCCGCGAAGGCAGCCGCCCCGGCATCGACCCAAAAATCCCGATCATTGCGATGACCGCCTATGCGATGTCCGGAGACAGAGAACGTTGCTTAGAAGTCGGTATGAGCGATTATTTGCCCAAGCCTGTGGATTACCGTTCGCTTTCTACAAAGATTGAAGCGTGGTTGACTCCTGTTTCATCTTCTCATCCAAACGGCGAACATCCTCCGCAAAATAACGAATGAGAATAAACAGGAATACGGAGCATCCCAGCCAGAAGTAAGCCGACACCTTCATAGCGGCCCCTAAAGAACCTAGCGCCGCCGAAAGGCTCCCGCCGACGAATTTCCCGATACCGGTTCCCAAAGAGTCAGTCAGGTTGAAAATCGAAAACAAGCGCCCGCGATTGTAGGGTTCGTTCACGTTGAGCAGCATCGTTTTGACACAGGGACCGGTGGTCGAATCGAAAAAAGCGGCGATGAATCCCAGCAGCACCAGGATCGCCACGCCCGCGGGGGCGGTCACATCATGATCGAAAACCCAAACCGTCAGAAAGACGCCCAATAGGGTGGTCACCGCGCAAAAGAGAGGGACAAGCGACTTCTTTCGGTTATAGAGCCGTTGCCCCAACCACCCCCCGAAAAGGATTCCGGCGACAGATCCTAACCCGAAAAAAATGAAGACGATTGTCGCCATACCGGCATCCAGATTCCGCTCTCGTTTGAAGAATTCGACGAGAAAATAGGGGATCGCTCCCCAGGGAACCGTTCCGAGAATCCCCTGCAAAAACAGTAGCAGATTCGTCTTAATCGTGAATAATTGTAGATAGTCTTTCAGTTCAATCCGCTTTTTGTACGTATACCCCTGACGCACTTTTTCGCCCAAGCCTTCTTCGTAAGCGCCTCTCTTCGGTTCCTTCAGGAAAAAATAAGCGCATGCTCCCAAAATGATATTGGGGGCCGAAACGAGGATGAAGGGCAACCGCCACCCGGCGCTTTCCCCGAGAAACCCTCCGATCACCATTCCCACGATCGAGCCGATCGATACCGAAATCGACAAGATCGCTACCATATTTCCCCTTTTTTTTCCTTCAAACATATCGCCGATATAAGAATAAGCAATTGGAAAAGAAGCGCCGACCCCGATACCGGTCATCGCCCGCCAAAAGAACAAAGCACCGTAAGAACCCGCGAAAGCTGTCATCAAGCAGGGGATCTCGCCGACCAGGATCGAAAAAACAAGAAGGTTCTTTCGATTGTACTTGTCGGCCAGGTACCCCCATAAAAGACTGATAAGCGCTCCCAGAACAGTAAAGACGGAAGCGACAAGACCGATTTGCGCATCGTTGACCCCAAACTCCGCCTCGATCAGACCGATGTTCGGAGCCATGACCATTTGATCCGCATTCAAAAAAATTAACAATACCGTCAAGAAAAGAATGATACCGACCGAATTCCGCATGAGCCACCCCTTTTCTCCCGTTTTCGTATTCTCATCATTCCCGCGCCGGTTAAAACGTAACCGGCGCTTGCTTTTACACGTTCAGGACACTAAGGGAACCCCCCCGCCAAAGAAAACACCCGGAAGTTGCCTTTATGACGAGTGAAAGGGATTATAACACAATCCAAAAAACCAATCCACTCGTTACGTGACCCGCGCGAAGCGTGGTATAATCCGCCGGAGGGAAAATGTAAGCGGGATCTCAAATCCCTGCCCTATGAGAACCAGAGGAGGATTTCGATGCTAACCTTAGCGCATAAACACTATATAGAGAATGCAGCCACAGCGTGGTTGAGGGAATTGGTCGCGATATCCAGCCCGTATTTTGAAGAGGCATCTCTTATCGGGTATCTGGAAGACCGATTGAAACAATCCTTCAAAACGACCGTCCAAACCTACGAAGAGCGAAACCTTTTAGGGCACCCCTTCTCAGGTGTTAATCTGATAGCGGATTTCGGGGATTTCACGAATGGGTTTGTCGTCCTGAACGGCCACGTCGACACGGTGATCCGGACAAACGATTGGGATCAGAATCCCTTGGAACTGCGCATTGAGGGCGATCGTTGTTCGGGTCTGGGGGCGTTGGACATGAAGGGTGGCTTAACCGCGTTCATCGTCGCGATGGAAACGATGCGGCACTTTGGACTGAATCCGACCGTGGGTCTTCGATTAAATGCGGTGTCCGACGAAGAAGGACCGTATTCTTTAGGGACGCTGAACGCGTGGCGCGCAGGATTTTACAAGGGATGTATGGGGGTTATCATCGGAGAACCGGTGGTGCCGTTTTCTTGCCGGCCAGTTACTTTCCCGGCAATTGCGATCGGGGGGCGCGGCCGTTACTACCATAGCGTTCTGGTCAAAGGGAAACCGGGACACGGCGCGATGCCCCGAACCGGTATCAATGCCGTTACCGACGCCGCGCGTATCTGTTTGGATACGGGCAAAATCCCGTTGAAAAGCCACGATCTGCTTGGCCAAGAAAGCGTTTGTGTGTTGCAGATTCAAGGCGGAGTAAAAACTCTGACGATTCCCGACCTTTGCCGCTTCGATTTTGACCGCCACGTCGTTCCGGATACGACTTTGGCTTGCGCCGAACAGGAGTTTTATCAAATGGTCGAAGGATTGGGATTAGGATCTTCAGTGACGTTGGAGTTTAGCGAATGCCTCCCGGACGGTGTGGTTTATCAACCCTACGTGGCGGATCACTCCCACCCATTCGTCCGCCGTTTGGGCGAGGCTTGCCACCAAGCGACAGGCCGAATCCCCGACTATACGGGCATGTTAAGCATTTGCGACATGAACGTTTTAGGACCGCGCATCTCTGCCCCCGTGGTTCTTTTTGGCCCGACAGGCGAAAATCCGCACAAAAACCGCGAGTGGGTTTCGTTGCGTTCCATCTGTTCGGTGGTTGAATCACTTATCTCGTTTTTCCTCTCCGAAAAATAAAGGTCGGCTTCTCAGCCGACCTTATTCGTTCGTACCGCTTGCGCTATACTGCGTCCGTTAATCGAGTAAAAAATCCTAAGGGAGGAGGGGGTTGTGTCGCTGTTTGGGTTGAACAGCTTTCAAACCACCGCTGTGATTATAGCCCCTTATTCTTAAAAAGTGATTAGAGAATATTTCTTATTTTTTTCTCCCTAACCATGATTTGTATGAAACACCGGCCGATATCGGGATCGAACTGGGTTGCCAAGTTTCTTTCGATTTCCCTCACGGCTTCCCAATCGGACAACGCTTCTCGATAGGGACGGTTGGAGGTCATCGAGTCGTAGGCGTCCGCGACGGAGATGACTCTTGAAAAGAGCGGGATTTCCTCCCCGTACAGACCTTCCGGATAACCACCACCGCCCCACCGCTCATGATGATATAAGACAGCATCTGCTATGTCTTCAAGCTCTTCCGAGGTCTTCAATACCTCAGCCCCCCAGACCGGATGTTGTTTAATCGTTTCGAATTCTTCTTCGGTTAACGGGGACTCTTTACGCAGAACTGCCATCGGCACCAAAATTTTCCCGATATCGTGAACCAATCCCGCCCAGTAGATCCGTGTGATATACTCTTTTGGCCATTGCAGCGCTTCCCCGATGCGGGCGCAGTAGGTGGCCACATTTTCCGAATGGCCTTTGGTGTAGGGGTCGATGAATTCCAGGATTTTGATCATCGATAATAACAGTTCTTTTTGGAACTTCCCTTGGCTGATCATGTACCGTTGCAGCGCCAGAAAGGCGGAGGCCACATTGGAAAAAGCGCTCGCGATATTCAGGTCGGAAGGGGAGAAGTCGATCGGGTTCTCTTTTGCGATATCCAAGGCAATCGACCCCAGCTTTTCCGTGCCCAGCGACAACCGGCAAACGATCGATAAACGAATGGGGCGCGTCGCTTTCCGGATCTTTTCCAACAAGTCCGGAGGCACCAGGACGTTGTTCTCCGCGCTGAGGAGATCGGAAACGATGATCGGTTCCGTCTTCCAGAATAGATAGCCTGACCTTAGGTCAAGCGCTTTCAAAGCGGCCAGGTTGTGCCCTACCGCGTGCACGAAGCGCCATTTCTCTTTGTCTATCACCGAAATGCTGCCGTAATCGGTGACCGGGATCAGTTTCATCAGCATCTCTAAAAGATTTCCTAAGAAGGATTCGTCTTTCCGAATGACCGATTCCGATAAAGAGGCAGTCAACGCGATGATCTCGTTCAAACGCGTCATCGATTGGTGCTGTTGTTCGCCAGTCTCCTGAAGCTGGAGATTCGCGTATTCCAGTTCTTCGTTCGCTTCTCGCAACTGCTGATTCATATCTTCCTGTCGGAGAAAGTCTCTCTCGGTGCGTCCGGCGATCTCATTGAAAACGCGACCGATCGTCAAAACCTCCCGATAACCCGTCGGTTGAACGCGAACGCTCAGATCGCCCCGCCCGTATTTCTGGATATCTTTCTCCAGCGCCTGCAAAGGAGCGGTCAGCTTTTTGCTCACATAAAGAAGAGATAGGACGATACAAACAGACAGCACGAAAAAAACCGCGAGAATATACCCGACAACCCGCTGTCTGTCTTCAAAGAAGAGGGATTTGCCTATTGTTACCCCCAGAAACCAATCCGGCGAATTCGCAATCGGTTCATAGATCAGAACATCTTTGGATCCGGTCGGCGAAGACACCTCCTGATAACCTCCACGCCGCGTTCGAAGCGCCTGTATTAACAATTTCGAATCATTTTCGTG
>JAAYCF010000190.1 GCA_012744415.1 Thermotogaceae bacterium | reverse complement strand
ATCAATCCGGCGCTTCATATGGAGATTGGCCGCTATTTCGCCGAACTTTATATCGATAAAGGAATAACCAAGATCTTGACGCTGGAGAGCTCTGGAATTGCCCCCGCTTTCGCGACTGCGGCTGCTCTCGGGGTTCCTATGGTCTTCGCTCGAAAAAAGAAACCGATAACGATGCTCGAATTCTGGCGCGAATCCGCCCCATCCCATACTAAAGGCGGAGTCGTCGAAATATACGTTTCTCGTGACGCGCTGACGGAGCGAGACACCATTCTGATCGTTGACGATTTCTTAGCGACCGGTCTGTCGATAGCGGCTTTAGCCCGTATTGTTCAGGTTTCCGGCGCCCGGTTGGTCGGAATCGCCGCAATCATAGAAAAAACCTTCGAACACGGGCGCGATTTATTGACGAGCTTCCATCGGATACAAATTCAAAGTGCCGTTCGGATAACCAAACTGAGCGAATCCGGGATCGCTTTCGACTAACGAGCGCTCAATCAGGGTTTTATTCGCTAAATCGGCAGGAATTTCAACCTTGGGAAAGATTTGAGCATACCTCTAAGCACGTTTCCGTATCCGATCTCGTAGACTCCTTCAACGCCGCGCGTCTCCATCTCCGACAAGATCTGAGACCATCGCACCTGTCCAGTCAATTGGCGCGCGAGGTTTTCTTTTATTTGACCGAGATCCTCCGAAAAACCTCCCGTATAATTTGAGAATACTGGAACCTCCGGCGCGTGAAAGACACACTGATTGATCGCGGCGTTCAGCTCATTTTCCGCATTCTTCATATATGGCGTATGGAAAGCCGTGCTCACGTTCAGTTCCACCGCAATTTTGGCGCCGGCTGATTTCGCTTGGTTCATCGCTTCGCGGACCTGGTCGATGGCGCCCGAAAGAACCGTTTGATTCGGGGTATTGATGTTTGCGATCCATACTTCAGAGAAACGATCGGCGATCTGCGCGACAGTTTCGAAAGGAATACCGATTATCGCCGCCATTCCGCCTCTTTTTTCAGTCGATCCAGCCATCAACAAACCACGTTTTCGCACTAAAGATAGGCCTTCCGAAAACGAAAAGACGCCAGCTGCAAAAAGCGCGTTATATTCACCTAAACTATGGCCGGCGACGGCGTCAAACGAGTTTCCCTTCGATCGAAAATAATCGAAATACATGGCGGACACCGTATAAATCGCCGGTTGAGCGATCTCTGTCGGTTTCAACACCTCCGGGTCCTCTCCGAAGATCAAAGTTCGGAGATCGAATCCTAAGATTTCCTTGGCTTCCTCCAAATAACGCCGGGAAGGTTCATGCTCCTCGAAAATTTTCTTTCCCATACCTGGAGCTTGAGATCCCTGTCCCGGGAACAACAATGCTGTCTTCATAACGCTTTCCTCCTATAATGGTTTCCCGCCGGAAATTTTCAGGCCAACGAGAACATCCGTTAGATTCTTTTCGTACCTCATGCCTTCATGATCACTGGTAGTCGCGGCTTTCACAATAGCCCGCTGTATGTAAGTCGACGTGAGATCACCGCGTTTCTTAGCTCGATTTTACCAGTTTTGTTCATTAATCGGAAAAAGAAGAGAGAATATCCCATAAATTTGGTACAATCAGCATATGCTGAAAAAGGGAGAGGGTTATGCGAATCATCGAGGTGAAGACCGACCGGGAAAGAAAATTATTTAAAGAGTTTCCGTATGCACTCTATCAAAAAAACAGCCAATGGTGCCCGTACTTTGTCCATGAGATGGATCGTATCCTCTTTCACAACCGCTCGATAGTCTACGACCGCAGCCAAGCGGCTTTCTTTCTCGCGATGGAGGAGAACCGCGTATTAGGCCGAGTCAGTGTCGGAATTGATGAGATTTTAAATGCCCACAAACGTCAACAGCACGCGTTTTTCACCTTCTTCGACGCTGTCGATGACAGAGAAGTGGCTCAAGCGCTTCTCTCGAAAGCTGAAGATTGGTCGAAAGAAAGGGGGATGATCTATCTCAAAGGGTCGGTCTCTCCGACCAACGGCGACGATTTTCGGGGGATACTCACCGAAGGTTTTCAATATCCCTCGTTCTTTCTGATGCCCTTCAATTTCGAGTACTATAAAACGTTTTTCAGCGAATGGGATCACTATCTGGACTATTACGCGTTTTTTCAGGATATCGGCCAACCGATTCCTCAGACACGATTCGAATTGATGAAGCGGATTCTTACCGAAAACCTTTCCGATGAAGAATCCTCTCGAATAACGGATGAGAAACAGCTCATCCGGGTATTTCTCGAGGGATTTTTCTATAAAGAAGGATATTCTATCGAAGAACTTAATTTGAACGACGTCCCTAAAAGCGCATCCGATCTGTACGAAGTCTTTTCAAAAAGCATTCCGGACGATTGGGAAGAGGACCTGATGCCGTTCGAATACGGACAATGCGAACAGCTGGTTAAAGATTTCAAACTGACGCTCCCGCCGCCCCTTTGTTTGGTCGTCTACTACAAAGGAAAAGCAATTGGCATTTCCGCCGTTCTCCCAAACTACAATCCCGTCGTGCGAAAGCTGAAAGGGAAACTCTTCCCCTTCGGTTGGCTGTCGTTGCTCTCTTCCAAAAAACGCATCACAGAAGGGCGAGCCGTGATCATGTTTGTCGTTCCCGAACATCAGAATCGGGGTATATCCGCATTGCTGGTATTGAAGCTTAGAGAGAATTTAATGCGGCTCGGGTACGGGAATATAGAATTCTCATCCATCAGCGCTTACAATACTCAAATGATTCGGCTCGCAGAATTCATCGGTTGTAAACGCTATAAAACTTACACGGTTTTCGGCAAATCTCTCATCGATCGGCCCCTGACACTCGAGGAAACCTATGGTACAGGAACCGAAACGATGAGAAAATTCCGTAAGAAACCTTAGTCGCGCTCCGCTTCGAAAATGACGGAAGCGTTATGGCCTCCGAAACCGAAGGCGTTTTTAAGGAAAATCGAACTTTTCCGATAGAACGTTTTTTCTGGAATGTTCAGATCTGTAAAAGCCTCGTCTCTTTGGGTCAGAGAAGGCATACCGTGGATAAACCCGTTTTTCGTTTCCAATATTCCGGCAATAAGCTCGTTCGCGCCAGAAGCCCCTAAGCTGTGCCCGATCAAGCTTTTTGTGCCTTGTATGGGGATATTCTTCAGCAAATCGCCGAAACAAGCTCTTAAGGAGTTCGCTTCGGAAATATCGCCGATGATGGTAGCCGTGGCGTGCGCGTTGATGAAATCAACTTGAGAAGGACTCACCCCGCTCACTTCTAATGCTTGGTTTATCGCGCGTGTTGCTCCCTCGCCTTTGGGATCCGAAGCGCTGAAGTCAAAGGCGTCTCCCGACATGCCGAACCCAGCGATGTATCCGTAAATGCGCGCTCCACGTTGGCGCGCGTGTTCCGCTTCTTCAAGGACAAGAACGCCGGCGCCTTCCCCCATCACAAATCCATCGCGCCGTCGATCGAAAGGATTGGAAGCTTCTTTGGGGTTAGCATTGTTCCGAGATAAAGCCATCATATTCCCAAAAGCCCCAATGGGCAAGGGATGGATTAAAGCTTCCGAACCGCCGGTAACAGCCATTTTCGCGTATCCGTGTTTGATCATCATCGCTGAGACGATGATCGCGTGCAGCGAAGTCGCGCAAGCGCTGACGGTGGCGAAATTCGGGCCTTTTAACCCGAACTCCATCGACACGGCCCCCGAAGCCATATCCGGGATCACCATCGGGATCAGAAACGGTGAGATATACTCCGGGCCGACCTCATGGAAATCTTGCATCGCTTTCAAAAGCGTCTGCAATCCTCCGATTCCAGAAGAAATCGTGACGCCGGCTTCTTGCTTCCAATCCCCTTCCGTCGTTAACCCAGCGTCTTCTAGGGCGAATCGCGTGGCAGCGACAGCGAATTGGATAAACCGGTCATACTTTTTGGCTCTTTTTCTGTCCATATACAATTTCGCGTCAAAATCCCGGACTTCCGCCGCAACTTGATAAGAGTAAGGAGTCGCGTCGTAAGCGGAGATCCGATCCACACCGATCGTCATCTCTTCCAAGGCTTTGGAAAACGATGTCAAATCTTTAGCCAACGGGTTGATTGTCCCCATCCCGGTAACCGCTACCTGAAATGTTCCATTTTTCATGCGCACCTCCGACTACACAATAATAACCGATATTATTCTCGAAGTATAGTCAAAAAATGAAAAAAAGTCAAACGATGGCAGGAAAACCCGGATCGGTGATATAATAAGGGGTTAGCAGCCGAACGTAAACGCGGTTGCGGAAGAAAGGGGGAGTTTCCTTGAATATCGATGAAATCAAGTCCGTCATACCTCATCGATACCCATTTTTGATGGTAGATCGCGTGATCCGTTTAGAACCAGAAAAGATCGAAGCATACAAAAACGTTACGATCAACGAGCCGTATTTTCAAGGACACTATCCCCATTATCCGATCGTGCCGGCCGTTTTGCAGTTGGAGGGAATCGCTCAAACGGCAGCTTTGCTGTTGCACGGCACCTACCAAGGGAAAGAGGGCATTCCGTTATTTTTAGGCATCGATAGCGCACGATTTTTACGTGAAATTCGCCCCGGCGATCGAATGGATTATTTCGTAGAGATCAAGCAAAAGATGGGGGATTTTTATAAAGTGAACGGCCAAGTCCTTGTAGATGGAGAGATCGCGGCGAAATGCACGCTATTCGTGGGCGTTAAGCTTTTTGACCAATCGGAGGAGCATGTTTGATTCTCTACCGCTCTGCCAGTGTTTAAAAATAAAATACCCCCTCATTTTAGGCGGAATGGCGTGGATAGGGAAAGGAGCGCTGGCCGCAGCCGTATCGAATGCGGGCGGATTGGGTACAATCGGTTCAGGTTCAATGACCTTGGTAGAACTTCGAGAAGAAATCAACCGATGTCAGATGTCGACGACAAAACCCTTCGCCGTAAATATACTTATGTTGGATCCCGCCGTCGAAGAAAAAGTCTCTCTTCTTCTGGAGTTGCGCGTACCGGTCGTAATTTTCGGAGCGGGCAACCCGGGTGCCTTTTTGGAAACTTTTCGACGGGCTGGTGCCGTCACAATGGGGGTCGTTTCCTCTGAAAACCTGGCCTTATTGTTGGAAAGAGCCGGCGTCGATTTTATAATCGGGGAAGGTTGCGAGTCTGGCGGGCATATCGGTTCTGTAACTACCATGGTTTTGATTCCGGCTTTGGCGGATCTCTTACGTACGCCTGTCATCGCTGCGGGGGGTATCGCTGACGGAAGGGGCATTGCCGCTGCTTTTATGCTGGGGGCTCAGGGCGTTCAGATCGGCACCCGTTTCATTGCGTCCGTTGAATCCGACGCAAACGAAACTTATAAGCAAATGATCCTCAAATCCGGAATTCGCGATACGGTTGTAACGGGTGAACGTTTAGGCCATCCCGTTCGAGTCCTTAAAACCTCTTTTTCCAAAAAGATAAAAAGGATGGAACTCGATTCAAGCGAAGAAGCCGAAAGACTTCTGTTAGGGAGTTATCGCAAAGCCTATCAGAATGGAAACCTCCACGAAGGCTCTTTTCTCGCGGGTCAGTCAGCCGGATTGGTCCACGAAGTATCGACTTGTCAAGAAATCATAGACAAAATGTTTACCCAGGCAACGACCATTTTAGAATATACAAATACTCACATAATCGAAAGGAGAAAAAATGAACAGAGAGGAAGTATTTAGCAAAGTAAAAAAAGCGCTGGTAGAAAAATTGGATGTCGAGGAAGACCAGATTTCACTCGACGCGGATCTGAGAGATGATTTGGGTGGCAGTTCTCTGGAACTCGTGGATTTGGTCATGGATTTGGAAAAAGAAGCCAAAATAAAAATCGAGCTCGAGGAATTGAGAAGCATTCAAAAGGTAAAAGACGTCGTCGAGCTGATCGAAAAGAAACTGCATTAATTTAGAGACCCCATTTTGCGTCTGTATATATGCGGGGGAATTTTCCCTCAGAAGAAGATGTGTAGAATGGGGGGTGTCACCATGTACTTTGTTTTTGCGATGTTCGCATCCAAGCAAGATGGTTATTTAGATGAGAAACGAACGGTAACCGCGGAATTTGAGGAATATCGCGATGCAAAAAAAGCCTATCGGCATTATTCGAAGCAGATAAGAACATGGAAACGTTCGGATCCGAGCCATATAGGGCGCTGTACCCTCATTATTGCGCCAAGCCAAAGTGGTAGGCCTTCAGAGTATCCGAATCAGAGAGACCTTCTCGGGAAACAGCCCAAATTGCTGGCGGAAACAAATTAGCAGAACATATAAAAAGGGAGCCTCGCTCCCTTTTTTTCCATACGAACCTGTGGTCGAAAGAACCGTTTTTACGTTTTGGAGACGAAGAAGCGGTATAAAAAATACAAACCGATTCCGATTAAGACAACCGGAAAGGCAATTGAAAAAAACGTATGCTGAAGGAGCGTAAAGAACATGAAAAGCGCTCCAATCGAAAAAGGAATAATTCCGCCGATGAATAGGCCTTTCGCCGGCAAGGCTAAAAAATACATTTGGAGCAACCCGATTCCGGGCGCCATAATGAATATCGGCCACAAATACTCGAGGATCCCGTAATTCGTGAAACTGCAAAAGAAGAACAGCAAGCCTAACGTGATCAGAATGCCTCCGGGAACCAGCAACCCAGAGAGTTTTTTGTTCCGAAAATACGAAATTTCGAAGATAAGACCCGGAACCAGCAGAAACAACGGCCACACTTTTTCCCACGTGATGACAATAATCTGAAAGGCCCCTAATAACCCGAAAAAACCCAAAACAATCAGCGACACCGCAAAAACAAGCGCGAGTGAGCGTTTTGAAGATTCCGCGCTATAGTGATGGGTGGATGTTTTCTCTTCCATACGATTCTACCCCTTTTTTCCGTCTTCTGCGCGACGGTTTTATTTTTATTTTCTCGTCGTCGGATCCAAAAAGACAATCAAATGAATTATACCACTTGTTTGATTGTTATCCCGTTCAAACACCGATTGTATTCTATCGCGTTCCCACTCCGTTGCAATTTTTCCCGGTTTCTGATACACTTCAAGGGAACCGATTTTGTTAAGGAGATGAATGCCATGTTCGGTTGCGCGCCGGGTAGAGCCAATATCATCGGAGAACACGTAGACTACAATGACGGGTATATCTTCCCCTTCGCGATCGAGCGAAAAACGACCGTCCATATTAAGCGGTCACCCGATTCTGCTTTCTGCATTCGATCGGAGGGTTTCGGGGATTTTCGAATTGACCCGGAGGACTTAGAACAGCTAGGGGATTGGGCTGATTATTTCAAAGGAGTTTTTTGGGTTTTAAGAAAACACGATCGGTTCCCGCCCTTTCCCGTGACCCTCGATATCGTATCGGACGT